>JAIRPA010000016.1 GCA_031257235.1 Burkholderiales bacterium
GCCGCGGGGGTGTCTTTCAGAATCAACGCGGATGTCACCGCGCGCGTGATGTTTGAGCGGCTTCGTAACATGAATGATCGTCGGGCGATTGCGCAAATCTATTATTATTTTGGCGTTTAAGGAGTGATTCGTGAAAACCAAGGTGTGGGCTTTTTTCTTGTTATTCATCGTTTCCTGTCAGGGGTGGGCGGCAGTGGGCTGTGATTTAAATGATCCTGATCGGGATGTTAAGCGTCTTTTCCCAAGCTCGACCGGGTATAAAACGGCTTATCAGTCTATTGAAAAATCCGGCGGTCAAGCCCTTTTGAAAGAGGTGGAAGCGCTTTTAGGCGATGAGTTTCAAGGGCTTTATGAAACCATCGACGTGCCTTACACAATTTATACCATTTATAAAGGCAGTGACATCATCGGCTATATTCATGGGATCAATCAAAAAGGCGTGTATGGCGGGTTGCAGGTTTTTTTGGGGGTCGATCATAAAGGGGTGATTACACGATTTTATTATCAAAAATTAACGTCCAAAAAAGCCGCGTTGATGCGCGAGAACGATTTTGCTCAACAGTTTATAGGATTATCGTGGGAAGATTTTAAGAGTTATCTCCCCAAAACCCATGAGGGGGGAAGCGAAAAAGTCAAACAGATTAAAAATCCTAATGTCGATGACGCGGCGGACTTTTACTCAACACTGCGCGCGGTAAAAAAGAATCTGATTTTGATGCAGGTTTTTGTCTTTGAGAATAAGGAGCGCGCGCAATGAATATTTTTCAGGTTTCATCTAAAAATTTGTTGCGTCGGAAACTGCGAACCTTTTTTACGGTGTTCGGCATCATGCTTTCCACGTGGGTGTTGGTCACGCTTTTGGGGTTTAACAAAGGTTATGAGCAATCTTTGAGCAACAGCATCGACGGCATGGGGTTTCAGATCGTCTTGACGGCTAAGGGTTGCCCTTATGAGGCAGCAACACTGATGTTAAAAGGCGGAACGGGTTTGCGCTACATGCCCGAAGATTTGGTTCGGGATGTGGCAAGTCGCCCTGAAGTTTTGCAAGCCACGGCAATGTTAATGCACGCGGAGTTTGATCCCAATAAAGGAGAAAACGGCGGCACGACCGTCTTTTTGGGGGTTGACCCTAAGACTTATCCTTCCATGAAGCCTTATTTGCAGTTCAAGCAGGGCGCGTGGTTTGCCGACGATGCCAAAGATGAAATCGTGTTGGGTTATGAGGCGGCAGAGTTGGAACAACGCGAAGTCGGCGATTTAATGATTTTGCCGGGCAGTGAAGTCGAATATAAAGTCGTGGGAATATTATCACGCACCGGAACGCAAGATGACGGAATGATCTATCTCCCTTTAACCGCCACACAAAAAGTTTTTAAAAAAGAGGGTGAGTTGACGATGTTGGGTATCCGTTTAAAACCATCCGTCGATCAAAATGCGTTTGAAGAGAGTTTATATCAGTTGCCCGATGTTCAAGTTGTTTCTATGGCGCAAGTCAAAAACACAATTATGAGCCTTGTCTCCAGCGCGAAAGCAATTGTAATGTCGATAGCGTTCATTGCTTTTTTGATTGCGATGTTTGGCGTATTAAACACGGTGTTGATGTCCGTATTTGAGCGTTTTCAGGAAATCGGTATTTTAAAAAGCATGGGCGCGTTGCCCAAGGATATTTTTAAAATGATATTAATCGAAACAACGCTGTTGTGCGCCATCGGCGGTTTGTTCGGTATTGTGATTGCTTACGGGTTTTCAGGACTTTCTGAAGCGGCCATACGATATTTTTTACCGTTTGCCCCCACCGGTTCGTTGATCATCATTGATACGTTTATTGTTGTATTTTCCTTTATTTCAATCACGCTGATCGGTCTGATTGGCGGTATTTATCCGGCGTGGCGGGCTTCTCATATTCGTCCGCTAGACAGCATCAGGAGCGAATAAATGAACCGGTTCATTGAAGCCCACGATCTGACCAAAACGTATTCGCGCGGGGCAGAACAAATCACCGCGCTCAATAACGTTTCTTTTGCGGTGGATAAAGGTGATATTGTTTCTGTGGTCGGCGCCTCCGGCTCCGGCAAAACAACCTTGGTCAATGTGTTGGGTTGCTTGGACAATCCTTCTTCAGGCACGTTGATGATCAATCATAAAGTGATTTTCGGCGAAGGAAAATTATTATCCGAGCCGGCATTAACCAAAATCCGTCGCGCAACGTTTGGTTATGTATTTCAGAAGTTTTTTTTAATCCCCACACTATCGGTTAAAGAAAATATATTATTGCCTTCCGTGTTTCAACCCGATCATACTCCTGATGACGAGTCTTTATATCAATTGATGGACATGTTGGGGATTGCGCGTCGTGAGAATCATTTGCCTTCGCAACTTTCCGGCGGGGAAATGCAGCGCGTTGCGATTGCACGCGCCTTGATTCACAAGCCGGAAGTATTGATTGCCGATGAGCCGACGGGCAATTTAGACAGCAAACGCTCGAACGAAATTAAAGATTTGTTGCTTCGACTGAATCAAGAAAACGGCATCACGGTGATTATCGTCACGCACAATCCCGATATTGCCAAGATCGGCAATAAAACGTTAGAACTTGTTGACGGAAAACTGATGGGGTGAGGGGGTCACTTTTTGCCGAACGGCGATCTCCACCCACTTTAAAAAATCAGCGCGGGGAACGGGTTTTGCGCCCAAGCTCGCCAAGTGCGCGGTTTGTTGTTGACAATCAATATGGTCAACACCTAAGGAGGATAACCAAAAAACCAAATGCGCCAAGGCAACTTTGGAGGCGTCGGTTTTGCGCGCGAACATGGATTCTCCGAAGAAAAACCGACCGATTAAAAGCCCGTATAACCCGCCCACCAAATCGTTGTGCGCATCAAACGTTTCCATCGAATGCGCGTAACCCATCCGATGAAGTTCGCTGTAAGCCTCAATAAAAGTTTGGCTGATCCACGTCTCGCCGGATTGTCCTTTGCGTTTTATTTGAGCGCACGAGGTCATGACCTGATCAAACGCAGTATTGTGCCGAACGATAAAACGGTTTTGTCGCAGTGTTTTTTTCAGCGATCTTGAACATTTAAAATCTCGAACCGCCAACACCATGCGCGGGTCGGGACTCCACCATGAAATGAAATTGTCCTCGCTCATCCAAGGAAAGATGCCCATTTTATAAGCCTTCAAAATTTTGGAAGGCGACAACCCCAATCCAACGGCAACAGGGCGGTTGGGGTTCATCGTCAAAGGCGACGGGAAATGGTCAGAATCGTCAAGCCACAACATGTGATGTCAAAAACGGGTTGATCCGGGACAGGCTCGATATTATCTAATATTGGAGACCAAAATCCTTGAGTGGTTTTGCAATGGGAGACCTTTGCAAAACTCGGTTTTTGGGCGGGATTGCGTTTGGGCGAAACGTACATTATCACGCAAAGTTAGTGGAGACCCCGAGACTCCTCAAGAAGAGTGATCCGGCTTTGCACAAGTCTTGCGCCGGAGACGGGCAAAAAAAAACGCCGACAAAAATGTCGGCGAAATCAAAAATTACAGCAAAAAAGGGCGCAGCGTTTCGACATCGCTC
Source organism: Burkholderiales bacterium (assembly GCA_031257235.1). Classification (GTDB taxonomy): domain Bacteria; phylum Pseudomonadota; class Gammaproteobacteria; order Burkholderiales; family Casimicrobiaceae; genus UBA931. Next base: position 3,581 of record JAIRPA010000016.1, read on the forward strand.
TTGCCCTGAACCGCAGAAACAAGATAACCATGCCCCCCGCATGGTAGGAGTGACGACGGGAACCGCTGCATGAAACGAAACTTGAAGGACAAAGTTTCAACCAACCGAGAACTTTGCAAAACTCCTTCATGGGTTACGTTGAGTTTTTTGGTCATCTTAGGCGTGACGCCTTAACGACTTCTTAACAATCTTGCGACCTTCAAAAAAACATCACACTTCAGTCATGCACGGGTTGATTATCCCCTTTCTTGATTGGTGGAAACGTAACCGCGGAATAAAAATCAAAATTTGTTACAAACCTGTGTTGATTTGGCAACAATAACCACAAAGACAAAAGTGATTTGCGTCATTATTTTGGGTGAACATGCCGATGTTCGTGTGTTTGATCGTGTCAAACGGATGACATTGCCAAACTATCGAGCTACGGTTTACCTATGTCGCGGGGTTGTTTTTGGGCAATGACTTTAAAGGAGTATTCGTGCGGACCATTCAAGATGATCTTTTGGTCATTTGTGACCACCGCTTTTGGAGCATGTTGAAACGGTCTTCGGAATATACAGGTTTCCAGCGCGTCAACAAGTCGTCAATGGCATCAAATTCGTTACAAGCTAATACAACGTCACACCCCGCGATGAAGGCGGCATTTGCGCGCGCCACCCAATCCCCCACACTGTGCGCGCCAACCATTCCCAAATCATCCGAGAAGACAAGCCCCGTAAATTTGAGCTTGCCTCGCAAGACATCGTTGATCCAAAAGGATGAAAATCCTGCAGGCATTTTGTCGTGATTCGGATAGCGCACATGCGCCATCATCACCGAGGTAAGATGATCCGAGATCACGAGGTAGGGCGCCATATCTAGGGAAATATCAAAAAAATCGCGTGTGTCTTCAGGCATTTCCGTATGAGAATCTGCCTCGACAAACCCGTGTCCGGGAAAATGCTTGCCGACCGTCGCCACGCCAAACGAGCGTAATCCGCGGCAAAAACCTCCGGCTAAGAGGGAGACCACGTGAAAATCCTCCCCGAAGGAGCGGTTGCCGATCACGGCACTTTTTCCGTAATCAATATCCAACACCGGCGCAAAGCTAAAATCAATCGAAAGATCAATTAACTCCGCTGCAAGTCGCCGCCCCAGACGGAAGGCGGCGAGGCAGGCTTTGTTTTTTTCGGAGTGGCGTTTTCTAATGCTTCCCATCGGCGGCAGCGTTTTAAAACGCGGCGCGCGCAAACGCTGAACGCGCCCGCCTTCTTGGTCGATTCCGATCACAAGAGGCGGGGTACGGATCGCGTGGATGTGATCGCAAAGCGCGCGAAGCTGATGCCGCGATTTCACGTTTCGCGCGAATAAGATGACCCCGCCGACCAAGGGGTGCGATAAACGACGGAGATCGTTTTCTGTCAGGGTGAGAGACTCGACGCCGCACATGACAGGTCCGCGCGGTAGTTTTAAAGGCGGTTTAAAAGAGGTTTTTTCGTGTGTTTTTTGGTGGGTCCGTGAGTGGCAACGATCAAGACTTTGTTTTTTATAAGGGTGACGACGCATCGTGTTGTTCCAATCAAAAGCGTAAGCCTACAACGGATTTTGCGATTTGCACAACCTATTGCGCGGGGGTAAGCCGGTCGGCGAGTGAGCCGGCGGTGATGACGAATTGGTGCGGCGCATGAGAGATAAATAGCCTTCCGAAACCTCCCTCTAACGTTTCCGTGCGAAAAGATAAGGTTTGCCGAGGATTTCTTCCTTGAGTGCCTTCAACCCACCAAAAGATCACCTCAAAATGCACAAAATCCAAAAAAAAGGTCTCAAGCGATGCCGGTCTTTTGTAACCGTCGTGTTTTTGTGAGAAAATCAAAAGCTAAGCCTGTGCGAAATTTGGCGGTTGGCAAAGGTTTGGGTAAGGATTTTGCTAAGGTTACTTGTTGCATCGGCTCGATGCGTTTAACAATTTTGATTTTCCCGTTCTTTTTTATGATTCGTTCTCTACGGTTTGGCACTTGCGCTTGCATATTTCTGACCCTTTTGGCGTTGGCGGCAGGCTCTTTTGCGGCGGATGGCACAGACGCAAAAAGGCGCGCGTTCAAATGGACGGATGCCAATGGCGTTGTCCATTATTCTGATACCTTACCTCCCGAAGCCGCAAACCGCGAGCGTTCCGAGTTAGATCGCCAGGGCCGCACCCGCAGAACGGTTGACCCCAACGCCGTCGCAAAAAGTGCGGCGGAAAAAGACAAAGCCGATTCACAAAATACGATTGCGCCACGCGATCGCGCCTTATTGGCGTCCTATCTTACCGAGCAAGACTTTGATGTGGCTCGGAGTAAAGCACTTGTCGCCGTCGATCAACAGGTCTCATCGGAACAGCTGATGTTAAAACAACGGTTAGATCGAAAAGGCGTCCTCTTGAAAGATCAGGCGGCGGGCTTGGTGACTCCCATCGGTGAATTGGAATCTCTTGATTTTGAAATATCGCGTCTGGAGGTCAGCTTGAGGCGTCTGCAAACCGAGCGCGATAAGATTTCCATCAAGTATCAAATTGATAAAGACCGCTGGTTGGAACTCAAGAAAAAGTCGGAAGAGATTTCACAAAACGCCACCCATTAAAATGCGGATTTTGTCGGTGGGCGGTCGTCAAAAATGACAACAAAACGTTTCGCGGTGGTCGGAAATCCCATCGCGCATTCCTTGTCACCCGTCATTCATGCCGCGTTTGCGCGCGCACTAAAAATTCCTTTGATCTATGAACGCATGGAGCCGGTCGTCGACCGAACGGGCGAGGCTTTTTTGATTGAGGTGAAGCGTTTTTTTGGAGAGGGAGGGGCGGGGCTCAACGTCACTGCGCCTTTCAAGCAAATGGCGTTTGCGGCGGCAAAAGAAGTCTCCGACGTGGTGCAAAATGCCGAAGCCGCGAACACCTTAACGGCTCTTTCGGGAGAAGCATGGCGCGCCGATAACACCGATGGGATAGGGCTTCAACGCGATCTTATGCGTCATTTGGGTCGTTTAAATGATGCAAGAATTTTGATCTACGGCGCGGGCGGTGCCGTCTCCGGGGTCTTACATCATTTGCTTTCGTCCGGCGTAAAGGTCTTTATTTATAACCGCACGCTCGAAAAGGCACAACATCTTGCCGACAAATTTCACTCGGACGGCGAAATAACCGTGTTGCCGTCCATCGGGCGTGAGACCGTCTCCCATCCTTTTGATTGTGTGATCCACGCGACAAGCGTGCGAACCCTGCCGACCGGAATAACTTTGTGGAATGACGCCCTTTATTCTGACCGGACGTTTTATTACGACATGGGGTACGCGGCAGAAGATACGGCTTTTTTGAGCTGGGTCAAATCTCGCGGAAGCGCGCGTTTATGCAACGGGTTGGGGATGTTGGTGGAACAAGCGGCTGAAAGTTTCTTTATTTGGCATGGCATATTGCCGGAAGTCGAGCCCGTGTTGCGGGATTTGCGGGCGAGATGACCAAAATAAACATCATTGTCATTCAATGTAATTCATTTTGGATAAAAATAGCCAAATAATGCTTTAATCATCGCCATATTGCGTGATATGCGCATTTTGTTGTTTTTTCGATGGGGAGTGTTAAATTTGTGTGACACGAAAAAAAAACCTGAAAAACCTCTTGCATTGCCAAAAATTTATGATAGACTTCACACATCTTTTAATTTGTCGTAACAGACAATATGTGCAGTTGCAATAACGTTACAAACCATGATGCTATTTTTATTACTTAATTTTGGAGATATACAATGAAAGATATTTATTTAAAATTTGACAACCCGACCATCAAAGGCGAATCGCAAGACAAAGACCACGCTGATTGGATCGAAGTAGGTTCCTGGACAGCCGCGATGAAACAACCGCGTTCGGTGACGGCTTCCACCGCCGGTGGTCACACCAGCGAACGTAC
>JAIRPA010000098.1 GCA_031257235.1 Burkholderiales bacterium
GCTGTTTCGGAACGCGTTGTATCGCATTGTCTTGACTGATGAGCCGATGATTGGTTATTGTCGTCTGATTTGGAACCAACATGTGGTTGAATGGTCGGATTTAGACCCTATATCGCAAATCGAAGGAATGCGCGGGCTATCGGCAACCGAATCACTCTTGCGTTCGTTGTTAAAACCCACCAAAATGAATTTAGCGAGCTTTGGTAACAAAGTGGCGCATTTGCATTGGCACATCATTCCGCGTTTTGCGGATGACGCGTTTTTCCCTGAGCCGGTTTGGGGGCAAAAACAACGCACCGAGGTTGGGCGACGGTTGCCGGATCATTTTATGGATCATATGCGTAACGGATTACATCGTATTTTGGAAAACCCCTCAAAATAGTGACATTCAAAACAGCTGAACTGGAGAACTCAATGGCGAACGCGAATTTTGGCGAGCAATTAAATGCGTGTCCGATGATGGACAAAAATTGGGCAAAATCGCTTTTCACAATGGAAGTGGCAGACGCAAGCAACGCTTTGGGCGAAGCCATCAACAACGCGCTTCAAAGTCGGTTTTCGCCGATAGATTACTTTCGACTCTCCGAAGTGGCGCGGGCATTGGTCGTCGGCGTTCACAACCGTTGGACACGGCTTTACGCAAGTGACATCGCCGCGTTTAATGAGGATGTCGGTTTGTGGCACCTTTTGTGGAAGTTTTACGCCGTCAACCTCCGCCCACTGCACGAGCGTGATCCCGAATTATCCGAGCAAAAAGCCGCTTTGTTACAGCGCGCCCTTTTTGTCGGAAAAGAGTTGCGACTGACTTACGCCTTGGCACGCAAGCCTTTTCCCGATGCCCTTTGGAAAGAAATTTATGCCTATTTTCGCTTTGCCGAAGCACTGGAATGCCTGTATGACAACATCTCCGATAAATTGATCTCCACCGAAAACCGCGTCAATTGCTATTTGATGACCATGTATCCGCTTCTGTTGGATTTGGCAAAGCCGGAAAGTCTGTCTAATCAGCAAATTCTGTGGATCAATCGTTGGCTTTTGCGTCTGGGAAGAAAGGTCAAGCCCGTTCTTGAAAAAGAGGCGCGGGACGGCCTGTTTTTGGAAATTGATTTGACACAATCCAAAGGCGCGCTTTTGGTTCCGGGCGCCAAATCCCCGCAGGAATTAACGCGCTACGCTTCGCTCGCCGAGGTCGCGCGGGCGCTGAATCGGAGACGGCGTCATCTCATCGCCGGCGAAACACCGGAGCGACTTCTCTTAGGCAAGGACATCAATAAAAATCAGGCATTACAATTGATTATTTATTTGGAGACGGTTTGGTGTCATTTCCCCGAAATCCCGGAAACAAAAGACACCTTTAGTTGGGAAGCAGTGGACTGAAAACGCAATGGGGCTTATAGTTTCATCTTTTACAATTTCGTATCGATTCCTTCGTTTTTCGTTTTTTTGACATTGTGTTGACTGCTGAAAGTTTTTCTTTATTACAGATTTTAAAATCGGACGAGGCGTGTCCCGGATACGCACTCGCGGCGATGCTTGCCGTACCCAAGAATAAAATTCCTCAATTGGTCGAAGAGCTTGAGTCGTCCGGCATTGAAATTGAACGGGTTTCAGGCAAAGGGTACAAATTAGCACGTGAAGTCCGTTGGTTCAGTCTTGCGGCATGGCGTGAAGCCATGTTGGCATTAGGCGCCAAGCCTGCCGAGGTGCGCGTCCTAAAGCCTTCAGAATTGCGGAAACGCCAGCCTGTGGAATCCACGGAAGTCCTACTTCCGGCCACGCATCCCAAAGAGGATGGAAATCCCAATCATTCAATTATTCTGCGCCGCGAAAAACAGGTGGATTCCACCTCCAGCGAGTGGCTCAAACGCGCTTCCCGACACGATATTCACGGTCAGGCACTGCTGGCGGAGTGGCAATCGGCAGGGCGAGGTCGGCACGGCAACCCCTGGCTTTCTTTGCCCGAAGGCAGTCTTACTTTCTCGTTGGGGTGGCGATTTGCGACCGGCGGCGGGTTTCTAGGCGGATTGCCTTTGGCGGTGAGCGTGGCGGTCGTTCGCGCCCTCTCGCTTGAAGGTTTTTCGGACATCGCGCTTAAATGGCCCAACGATTTGGTGCATCACTACCAAAAATTAGGGGGCATTCTGGTGGAGTTAAGCGGAGATGCTTTAGGTCCCACTCAGGCGGTCATCGGAATCGGGCTGAACATCTCGTTGCCGCGTGACTCGCGTAGCGAAATCTCGCAAGCCGTCACGGACTTGTCCAAACTGTCCAAAGGAAGAAAAACGCCGATCAACCGTGAGGCACTTTTAGCGCGGATTTTCGTTGAGATTGTGCGGGCGCTTGAAACCTACGCCGAAAAGGGTTTTATTGCCTTTGCGTCCGATTGGCAAAAACTGCACATTTATCACCAACGTCAGGTCAAGCTCTTATTGCCGGACGGTCAAACCGTTAAGGGACAAGTCGTCGGCGTGGATGCCAACGGCGCCTTGGTGTTGAGTCAAGGTAATTTCCGTCATCGTTATACCGCTGGCGAAGTCTCTTTGCAGCGGTTGGAAAAATAAGCGCGGATGTCGAGCCCTCACTCCTTGATAACGCTGGCGCTGGATGTCGGAAATACTCGTCTAAAATGGGGCGTTGCCGTGGATCGGTCGTGGCGATCCTTCGGTGCGATTCCGGTCAATGAAATCGCTTTATTGCCGGAAACGCATTGGAAAAACCTCCCAAAGCTCCATCATGTGATTGGCGCCAATGTGGCCGGCGCCGTTCCCAAAGCGCAGTTAGATGCCATTTTTTTACGCCAAGCCGTAACCCCCCGATGGCTAACCGCAACGCAGTCACTGTGCGGCATCAAAAACCATTGTGTGCCGCCCCAATCTTTAGGCGCGGATCGCTTTGCCGCTTTGATTGCGTTGCGGCAAAAGCAGCTCCAAATGAAACGCCAAAACCGTCTCCCGCCGATTTTGCATGTCACCCTGGGAACGGCCATCGTGTTTGACGCAATCAGCCCCACAGGAGAGCTCGTCGGCGGCATTATCCTTCCCGGATTTTGCGCCATACGGCAGGGGCTTGCCGCAAGCACGTCGGCGTTGTCTTTAGACATTCCCGTGGGAAACTACAGCGAATTTCCGCTCCAAACAAACAACGCCATCTTTACGGGTGTGGCGGATGCAGTTTTGGGAGCAATGGATCGTTGGCGAAAAAAATTAGCCACACGGTACGGTGTGGATGAAAGCGAGGTTGTTGTCTTTGTGGATGGAGGAGATGTTGATAAAATCAAACCGCTTCTTTCAGCCGCTTTGGTCTTGGAAAATAATCCGGTCTTAGAAGGATTGTTGTTTGCGTTAAACTCCGGTGAATGGTATTAAAAAATTATGTTGCGTTTTATGTTGTTTTTGTTGATTGTGGCAAATGCCGGTTTATTTTATTTAAGCTCGCGTGAAAATCATGTTAAAGAAAATGTGTTGCCCGCGTTAAACGAAAACAGCATCGCGATTATCTCCGCTAAAGATCGCGCTCCCAAAGCCAAAAGAACCGTCATTGAAGATCAAGGGAATGTGGGCGGATGTTATGAATTGGGACCCTTCCAAAACACGCAAGCCGTCTCCGTGCGCAATGATTTGCGTGGACGCATCGCTTATCGTGAAGAAACACAGATGATACAAGTCGCCTCGTGGATGGTCGCCACCGGTTATTTTCCGACGCGCCTCGAAGCGGAAAGAAGAATCACGGCACTCTTGGCACAAGAAATTCCGGGCGCCGGCGAACTCTCGGTCACAGGCTCGATTGGCGCGTTCATGGTCTCCATGGGGGTTTATAACACCAAAGAAAAAGCGGACGATCGTCTGCGCACACTCACCAAGATGGGGGTCGATAACGTGATCGTGCTTCCGCGCGGTGATACCGGCAGTGTCTTCTTTTTTGAAAAA
>JAIRPA010000079.1 GCA_031257235.1 Burkholderiales bacterium
AAGCGTGTCATGCCTGCCTGTGACGCATGATACATTTACAAGTGATCATATGTTACAAGTTGAGATGCGTTTATTGCCGTTTCATTATTGACTACGTCAATAATGAAATAGGTATTATCTCAAACTAATGCGGGTAGCAAGAATTGTAAAAAATAAATAAAAGTGTTGTATATTTGTATAAACTGTTCCACGACAGATCGTAAACTCGGAATGATTCGGTGCAAACGGGGTTTTTTGATGCTAACCTTGTCGCTACCGGAAACGATTGGGTCGTTTTGTAGAGGGAAAATCATCATCAAAACGATTTCAAAAGGGTTGCGGTGAATGTCTGAGAATTATAAATTGAATCGCTTTATCGTTAGTCCAAATGAAAAAAAACAGGTTGAAACTCATCAATTCAAGTTTAGTAACATGCGTTACCAAAAGTCTGAAACAATTCCATCATACGACTGTCAAAAGATTGATGCCAAAAACCATATTTTAATCGGTGTTACATTTTCCGAAACGAAAAATTCAGGTGACTATGCCGAAAAGCGAATAGAAACGTCAAATCAATAATATCTGTGTGAGTTCAAACAATTTTTGAAAGGGAACATTATGAAAGCAAATGATGCTGTTATCAATCCGCGGGAAATTCGCTTACGACGCGGCTTAAACCAAGAACGCTTTTGGTCGCAAATCGGCGTGACGCAAAGCGGAGGGTCGCGCTACGAAAGCGGAAGGGCAATGCCCAAGCCGGTGCGCGAATTGTTACGGCTGGTTCATGTAGAGCAGATAGACCTGGCGCAAATCAAACGAGTGGATTACGAAATTGTCAAACATTTAAAAGCCAATCAACCCGATTTATACCGTAGCTTAAGCTGCGCAGTGAAAAGCAAATGGAAAGATTACGAGATTGAAGAAGGCGGCGATTCGCTCGACAATGAATAATTTTGCGTGACATTTTATTCCCTCTGACTAACGGCATCCCACAAGATGCCGTTAATTTTTTGATTCGGCATCGGTGGGTCAGTCGGCGGCGGCACGGGCGAGGCAAGCCTGCCGCAACATTTCGTGAATGCCTTCTTTGTTAGAATGCGAACATGACTTTATATCGCGTCATTGCACGTTATCAAACCTTCCTTAATCAACCGGAAGTCATCCCGATTCTTGTGGCGTCGGTATTATCCAGACTTCCGATCGGGATGTTATCGCTTTCGATTCTGATCTATTTAAAAGATTTATCGGGATCGCTTGCCTTTGCGGGCGGGCAGGTAGGCATTTATATGGTCGCCATGTCGGTGGCGGCGCCCGTGATCGGTCGTGTGATCGACCGTTTTGGCGCGGTATGGACATTGCGCTTGTGCGGCGTGATTCATCCCCTCTCTTTCTGGTTGATGTTGATTCCCGCCGTGTTTACGTCGATTCATTTTCCGCTGTGGGTCATCACGGCGTGCATGATTTTTGCGGGCGCGTTTTGTCCGCCGACCGTGATTGTCTCTCGCGCCGCGTGGCGTTATCGCTTTGATGATTTGGGGTTGCGTCAAACCGCCTTTTCCGTGGATTCGGTGTTGACCGAATTAAACTTCGTCGTCGGACCTTTAATCGTCGCGTTATCGTTGACCTTTTTTACCTCCACACTCGCGTTTGGGCTTGCCGCGTTTGCCGCCACCATTGCCGTCCCGATTTTTTTATGTTCTCCCGCGTGTCGTTATGTGCGTTACGACAAAACCGTCAAACGCCATTGGTTAGGACCTTTAACCGAGCCTCGTTTTTTATGGTTGCTTGCCATCACATTTACGTTTGCCATCACTTTAGGTTCTTTGGAGTTGGCGTATCCCGCGTTTGCCACGCAATACGGCGCCAGCTATTGGGGTGGGGTTTTGCTGACGTTTTGCGCCATCGGCAGTGCGATCGGCGGTATTGTGTACGGAGGGGTGAGCTTCAAATCAAAACATGAGTATCAATTAAGGTTCACCCTATTGATTCTTGCGGTTTTTGTCGCGGCACACATCTTATTTAATTCGCCCTATCTTTTGATGATCTGCGCCACTCTGGCAGGCGTGGTGGTTGCGCCGCTGATGACCGTATTGACGGTGTTGCAATCTTCCTATGTCTCGGAACGCTACACGGCGGAGGCTTTTACGTGGTCGTCCACGTGTGTGGTGAGCGGCATTGGCGCGGGCATGGCCATTGGCGGCGCCATCGGGGAACGCTTTGGCGTGACCGCGGTTTTTACATTAAGCGCGTTGGCGTGCGTGATTTCATTGTTGCTTTCCTTGGGGCTCATTTGGCAGGCAAAGCGCGCCCATGAAGTCACGCACGGTTAAAAAAACCTTTCACTTGAAAAACGGCTCATCAGGGTGCTCAATAACGCCCTTGTTGCTTGTAGATATAGTTTGTCAATTCTTGTTGCTGCATGGATTGACGATACTGAATTTGGTGCGCCTGCCGCAAAATCGCGCGCATCACGCAATAAACGATACGCGGGTCGGTATCCAATAAAGATTCCAAATTGCCACGCTTTAACCGAAGCACTTTCGAGGGCTCTGCGGCAATCAAAGAGGCGTACCGTTCGGTGCCGTCCATAAAGCCCAATTCGCCCACCAAACTTCCGGCGGTAATGTTGTTGAGCAAAACCTGTTCTGCCGTGCCAAAATTTTTGACGGTTGATAAAGAACCGCTGACAATCACATAAAGATGATCGTCCACCGTGCGTTCCTTCACCAAAACTTCGCCTTCTTTGAAATCGCGCGATTCGATGAAGTTGGCGAGCGTTCGACACTGCGACTCGCTTAATTCTTCAGATAATTTGCTGTTGCGTAAGTAGTAAAAATTTTCTTCGTTCATGTTCCAACCCTATCGTGCCTGATGTTCAAATACGCAAAAAATGCGCGCGCTCAAAGTGTCTCCCCTCAAGAGATTTGCAAGGGTTTTGCAGGGGTCTTCTTGGGACGGGTGACGATTTTTCGCAAAGGCCTCACGTTAGCGCATTCTGTTGTTTTTTGCTATATCCCAAGACGAATTATTTAAAGAATAGGGTTTTTTGGTTTCGTGGTTCAGGGGTAGGGGACGCCGCCCTCGGCGTCCCGAAAAACCCAAACCCCCGACTTTCGCTGCCACCCCCTTTTATAAAGGGGGCTTTTTTTATTCGGCAAAAAGTAAACCCCTACTTTTTGCCGGAAGGAATTACCAAAAAATCGCGGGGGGACCCCGACGATTTTTTGTGGAAACGGCGGCGGATGCGCAAAGCGCGTCGTCATTGCGGGCAGACCTGCCGCAGGCAGGCAGACCCGCAATCCGGTTTTCCCGCCGTTCCTGCAAAAAAGTATCCGGCTTTGCCGAATATCAAAAGCCCCCTTTATGAAAGGGGGTGGCAGGCGAAGCCTGACGGGGGTTTGTGTTTTTCGGGACGGACAAGTCCGTCCCCGCGAGTGTAGATTTTTACTTTTTGCCGCAATTGGTTTAGCATAGCCCTTTCATCCAACCTCCTTCAATGCGATAAGGCGCGATGCCCAATTACAACCCTTTTTTCACGGTCGGTGATTTTGTTGCCGGGACGGTTCGTTCCACGTGGCGTTTTTGGAGCGACCAACGCCTGCGCGTCGATCGCGTGATTGCGGCGCTGACCCAATCCCGCAAGCTCGCCCTCCAAAAGCTCACGGCAAAACTCACCGGAATGGACGTTGAAACCATTCTTGAAGGCTTGACGGATTTGGCGATACAAATTGCCGTGATTTACGGGTGCAGTATCTGCGGGTGTACGCTCATCGGCGCGGGCGTGGGGGCGTTAGCCGGCGGCGTGGGGGCGATTCCCGGCGCGGCTTTGGGGGCGACCACGGGCGTGGAATTGGGGTCGATCATTTTGGGTTTTATCGGCATCGCGCAGTTGGTGCCGATCATCTTTGAGTGCGGGGACGAATTAAAGCGCAGTTACACGGCGGGGTTTCGGCTTGCGTGGACGAATCCCAACGAACCGACGGCATTTTCTTACGGGTATCCGCCCGCGCGAAACGAGAACGAAGCCATCCACCGAAGCGCGGAGGAGTTATCCAACGGTCACGTGATTTTGATGTTGGGGATTTTAATCGGCGTGATTGTGGTGATTCTCAAAAACGCCAAAGCGGGACGAACGCTCATCGCAAAATCCAAGTTGGGCGATAAAGTCGGCATCTGGGCGGAGAAAAACGTCGGCAATTTAGAAAGGCTCAAACGCATCCGAAAACCCGAATACGCGGCCGTTGCCGATGAATACCGCGCCCAAAAAGCGATGAGTGACGCGGCAAAGAAAACCGAAACCGCGGGAAGCCCGAAGGCGTTGGAGGAAGTGAAAAGCAAAGAACCCAAATTTCTAAAAAATCCTTTTGCCACAGAAAAAGATAAGGCGTTCTTTTGGTCGGGAATGGGGATGGACGGAGCTAAAGCTGCGGAGTCTCTAGCCAAACAAAAAGGTGGAACCACCCTTGAAATGGTAATAGAAAATCGAGGGATTAACCTACCAAAATTTAACCCTGATAGTCCCGCAACGATTGAGGCATGGAAAGAGGCTTCGCGTTTATATGCGGAAGGCGCAAGTGGTGAAGTAAGAGCGGTTTTAGGGAATAACGTGAAGCCAACCAGTATTTGGAATACCCAAGAATTGCCCGCACTAAAAGCAAATCCAAAAGTGACCGAAATTTTTAAAGTTGACCCCAAAACCGGCGTTGAGACACTGATTTACAGGAGACCATAAAATGGCAATTAACGAAGAACTCAGTAGAGCGATATTCATAAGCTATGGAGAGGTGCCTGACCTTTCCGGGCAATCAGTAGAGTCAAAATTGAAAGAGGCATTTGGTGAAATAAAAGGAACCGAATTGTTTCATCAGGTGGGCAAAATTGTTGAAGAAATAGATAACATCTCTGTTGATTGGGCAAACCACACATTGGCAAGCGCTTCAAAATTTGTTGTGAATGCAATTCATTTGAAACATCCCGATATTAACGATGAGGCGTTAGACGCGCTTTATAGAAGTTACGCATACGCTAACCGTTGATAATAAACGTTAGGTGGATTTAAAAGTATCATGAAATTAGGAAAGATTATGTTTGTAAAAGCGATCAATTGGATTGATAAGGATGCTCAAGAAGCAGAATTGATTGTTTCCGATGGCAACATTGAATTGCTTTGTTTCTCGCAACCGTGCAATAAAAAAGTCAATGAATCTATTGATTCCCTAATCTATTGTTTTGACGCGGAAGATATACAAAAATCGGACGAGCGTATTGCTTATACAAACAAAGACGATAGTTATTTTGGCTACTCAATGTGCTGTAATTTATTGGATTTGAAAGACAAAATTGTTCAAATTGGAGAAATAAAACTTTGTTTAGAGGGCGAAGAATTTCCGGGTGATCTTGTCGAAGGAGATTATGTGAAATTTAATGTTTCTCGTTTAGACGTTTATTAACCGGTGCGGGACGCTTGATGCCTGATCCCTGATAGGTTCGGCAAAAAGTAAACCTCTACTTTTTGCCGGGTTGAGGTCACCAAAAAACCACAGGGAGACCCTGATGGTTTTTTGCGGGAAATCCGGCGTCCCCTTCACACCTGATTCCTGATCCCTGATTCCCTGCGCGCTTTATCCGCCCATCCACACGCCTGCCAGAAACAGTCCCGCGTGAAGAACCATTGCAATCACCGCCGGCAACCATGAAGGGGTCAGGGCTTCGTTCAACGCGACGGCGATCTGACTTGAAAGCGCGATGTTTAAAGAATCTTTCTCCGATTCGGCGTGCAGGGCTTTTTGATGCTCCCATTCGGCAATCAATGCCGCCCATGGCAAATGCGCAACGGCAAATGCGGATAAATGCCGCGCCCAAAAAGTATTTCCTAAGAGTGAAGTTGCCTTTTCCGAAACAACTTTTTCAGACAGTGATTTTCTTAAGGCGGCGAGCTTATCTTGCGAGCCCTGCATGGCAGAAAGCCGGTCTGTAATCAAACCGGCGATGCGTTGCGCAAACGGCTCAACGTGCGCCCCTAACATGGTGTGAAGTGCGCGCCGCCACGCATAGTAAAAACTCAAGAAAACGTACACCAAGACAAAACAAAAGAGCAAACCGGCGATGAAGAGCTTGGGTTGCGTGAGGGTCGCCCAAATCGCAGACAGCCAACCCGCGTCAGGCGCACTTGGCGCGGCGCCAACCCCCATGGTTTGACAAAAGCGCGTTGCAACGGCAATGCTGATCCAAGCCCCCAATACACTCCCCAAGAGAAGCGTTGCGATAAACGCCCACATTGCTTTAAACGTCCTGCCGACAAATGAAAAGATTCCCATTGAATTCCGATGTAAAAGTTTCGCTTTTTGGATATTTTACTTATTTCGCGGGAGGGGCGGACGCGCAAAGCGCGTCGGGGGGACGCCGCCCAAAAGGCGGCGTCATTGCGGACTTGATCCGCAATCCGTTTTTTTGTCGTTTTAATAAAAAAGTATCCGGCTTTGCCGAATAAAAAAAGCCCCCTTTATGAAAGGGGGTGTCAGGCGAAGCCTGACGGGGGTTTGCGTTTTGGGTTTCAGGGATCAGAGGTCAGGGTAGGGGACGCCGCCCTCGGCGTCCCGAAAAAACAATAAAACCGGATTGCGGGTCAAGCCCAGCCCGCAATGACGCAGCCTTTGGCTACGTGTCGGGCGAACAGAGTTCGCCACGACGCAAACCCCCGTCAGGCTTCGCCTGACACCCCCTTTTATAAAGGGGGCTTGCCTCAAACGCGGTGAATCAAATTTTGCGACCATCTCTCACCTCGTCATTGGGTTT
>JAIRPA010000100.1 GCA_031257235.1 Burkholderiales bacterium
TTTCACTTTTTGCCGAACCCTCTGATTCCTGCGTTTGCTTTTCCCGACAAAACTCGTTATGATTCCCCCTTGTCACCCAGATTGAGCTAATTGTGATGTTTTTCTTAACGCACCACCACCACCCTTTTGAATAGTCTTTCAGGCGAAAGTTGCCGGAAGACGGTTTTTTATTCTTCCGGTGGTTTGCGGCTCCATTCAAAACCCTTGGAAGAACCCAAGGGTTTTTTTATTTTTAAGGAGGTTTCATGTTGAATAAATCGCGCTTACGCATAGCGATGCAAAAATCAGGTCGCTTGAGCCGACAGTCTCAAGACTTATTGGAGCGTTGCGGCGTCAAAATCAACTTTTCGGAGCAGCGTTTGATCGCCTATGCGGAAAACATGGCGATCGACCTTTTGCGTGTCCGTGACGACGACATTCCCGGGTTGGTGATGGACGGCGTGGTGGACTTAGGCGTGATCGGCGAGAACGTTCTTGAAGAGGCGCTGTTGGCGCGACAAGCCGAAAACGAGCCGCACGATTACCAACTGTTGCGTCCTTTGGACTTTGGCGCGTGTCGATTGTCGCTTGCCGTGCCGATTGATTTTCGCTACGAGGGCGCCAAGACCCTAAACGGTTGCCGTATTGCGACTTCCTATCCGCATCTGTTAAAACGCTATTTTGACGAGCGTGGCTTGTCTTTTAAACCGTGTATGCTGACAGGCTCGGTGGAGGTTGCGCCGCGCGCGGGGCTTGCCGATGCCATTTGTGATCTGGTCTCCACCGGTGCCACGCTTGAGGCAAACGGCTTGCGCGAAGTGGAAGTTGTTTATCGGTCAAAAGCCTGTTTGATTCAACGCACGGGAGACATGTCTTCCGACAAAACCGCGCTCATTGAAAAACTCTTGACCCGAATGCAGGGGGTGATTCAGGCGCGGGAATCCAAATACATTATGTTGCACGCACCCAAAGATAAGTTAGAAGAGATCACGACTTTATTGCCGGGGGCGGAACATCCGACCGTGTTGCCGCTGGCGCACGATCCCCAACGTGTTGCCCTGCACATGGTCAGTAGCGAAACCTTGTTTTGGGAAACCATGGAACAATTAAAAGCACTGGGGGCAAGTTCCATATTAGTATTACCGATTGAAAAAATGATGGAGTAAGCAATGCAGATTTTTGAATGGTCATCTTTGAGCGAAAACGAAAAAGGCGCGATCTTATCGCGTCCGGCGATGAACGCCGCCGAAACCATTGAAGCCGCCGTTCGTGAGATTGTTGAAACCGTGCAGCGCGACGGCGACGCGGCATTGTTTGCCTACACGGAAAAGTTCGATAAAACGAAACTTGAGTGTTTACGTATCCCCCAAAAGGCTTTTGAGGAAGCGTCCACACGTTTGTCCGATGATGTAAAAAACGCGATACATGTCGCGCATCAAAACATCACCGCGTTTCACACCGCGCAACAGCCTCGCCCGATTGAAGTCGAAACCATGAAAGGCGTGGTGTGCCGATTAGAAACGCGCCCGATACAATCCGTAGGGCTATACATTCCCGGAGGCAGCGCGCCCTTGTTTTCGACGGTGTTGATGTTGGCGATTCCCGCAAAATTAGCGGGCGTGTCTCGTGTGATTTTGTGCACACCGCCCGCAGTTGCCGATGAAATTTTATTTGCGGCGAAGGTGTGCGGGGTCGATGAAATATACAGTGTCGGCGGCGCTCAGGCGATTGCCGCATTGGCGTTTGGTACCAAAACCATTGCGCGGGTCGATAAAATATTTGGCCCCGGCAACGCTTACGTCACGGAAGCCAAACGGCAGGTCAGCCTTGCTAAAAACGGCGCGGCCATCGACATGCCGGCAGGCCCTTCCGAGGTCATGGTGATGGCCGACGACACGGCAAACCCTTCCTTTGTGGCGATAGATTTATTGTCGCAAGCCGAACACGGACCGGATTCTCAAGTGATTCTGGTCACGCCGTCCGCCGCGTTGGCGTCCGCGGTTGCCGATGAAATCAACCGCTTGTTGGAAACCCTGCCGCGCGCCAAGATCGCCCGATGCGCGTTATTGCAAAGCCGTTTGATTGTGGCCTCCGATTTAGAGGCATGTATTCATATTGCCAATCGTTATGGTGCGGAACATTTAATTCTTCAGACGAAAAACGCGCCCGATTGCGTGGCGCACATAAAGAACGCGGGGTCGATTTTTGTCGGGGCGTTTGCACCGGAGGCGGTGGGAGATTACGCGTCGGGCACCAATCATGTCTTGCCGACGTATGGCTATACTAAAACGGTTTCAAGTTTGGGGTTGGCGGATTTTCAGAAACGCTTGACGGTGCAAACCTTAACACGCGAAGGGCTCATGGCGTTGGCGCCCACCGTCGAAACGCTCGCGCGCGCCGAACACTTAGAGGCACATCGTCTTGCGGTGGCTTTGCGGGTGGCGGAGATTCAATCATGAAGGCTTTTGACGCCAACGCATTGGCGCGCGCCAACGTTCGCGCGGCAACGCCTTATCAGTCGGCGCGGCGCATCACCGGCATCACCGATGCCGATCAAGGCATTTGGTTGAACGCCAATGAGTTTTGTCGCGCGCCGGCGTTTTTATCTTCGTTTGGCGAAGTCGCCGACGCGCATTTGAACCGTTATCCTGACCCTCAACCGCCGGCGTTATTGTCGGCTTACGCAAAATACGCGCAGGTTTCAAGCGAAAACCTCTTAGTGAGCCGCGGCGCAGACGAGGCCATCGAATTATTGATTCGCACGTTTTGTGAACCCGGTCGTGACGCGATTCTTTATTGTCCGCCGACGTACGGAATGTACGGCGTTTCTGCGGAAACGTTTGGGGTGGAGACAAAACGCGTTCCGTTGAATGAGGCGTTCCAACTGGATTTGCCCGCCATCGGTCAGGCACTATCCCACGTCAAATTGATCTATGTGTGTCACCCCAATAATCCGACCGGAAACTTATTGGATAAGGAGGATTTACGCGCGTTACTTCATTTAGCGCGGCAGCAATTGGTGGTGGTGGATGAGGCTTATATCGACTTTTGTGCCAAGCACAGTGTGGTGTCGTGGCTTGCCGAATTTCCCAATCTGGTCATCTTGCGCACGCTTTCCAAAGCCTTCGCGCTTGCCGGCTTGCGTTGCGGGTTCACGATAGCACACAAAGAAGTCATCGCGCTTTTAAATAAAGTGATTGCGCCGTATCCGATCCCGGTGCCGGTGGCGTTGATGGCAAGCCGCGCGTTGAGCGATGAAGGGCTTGATCAGGTTCGTCAAAACATTGAAGAGGTTCTTGCCGCGCGCGAAACGTTTGCTCTCGCCTTGTCGCATGTGGGTTGCGTGTCTTACGTTTTTGAGAGTGCGGGCAATTGGGTGTTGGCGCGGTTTACCGATGCGCCGCGCGTGTTTCAAACCTTGTCGGAGGCAGGGATTATTGTCCGCGACCAAAGCCGGCAACACAATCTTCATCAATGTTTGCGGATCACCATAGGCTCACCCCAAGAGTGCGAGGCGACCTTAGCGGTGCTTCGACGCATTCGATGAATGAAGGAATGAATCTTTATTATGAAACGTTATCTATTTATTGACCGCGACGGCACACTCATTGCCGAACCGCAAGACGAGCAGGTGGATCGCTTGGACAAACTTGCTTTTGAGCCGGAGGTCATCCCTTCGTTGTTGAGGTTACAAAAAGCGGGGTTTACCTTGGTGATGGTCACCAATCAGGACGGGCTGGGCACGCCCTCTTTTCCTCAAGAAGCCTTTGACGCGCCGCATCGCTTCATGATGCAGGTTTTGTCTTCGCAAGGCGTTGGGTTTGAAGAGGTCTTGATTTGCCCGCACAAACCCGCCGATCAATGCGCGTGCCGCAAACCCAAAACCGCGTTGGTGGAAAAATATCTTCAGGATCACACTTGGGATCGCACGCAATCTTTCGTGATCGGAGACCGACCCACCGATGTCACGCTGGCTCAAAATATGGGCATTAACGGCGTGTGTTATCACCGCGAATCCATGACGTGGGCGATGATTGTCGATCATGTGTTAAGCGGAGTGCGTCATGCCGTCGTGCGGCGCGCCACGCGCGAGACGGACATTTGTGTGGAAGTTTGGTTGGATCGTCCCCGTGAAAACATCCTACAAACGGGCATCGGTTTTTTTGATCACATGTTGGATCAAATCGCCACGCACGCGGGCATAGGGCTTTGTGTTCACGCCAAAGGCGATCTTCACATCGACGATCATCACACCATTGAAGACACCGCTTTGGCGTTGGGGCAGGCACTCAAAGAAGCGTTGGGCGATAAGCGCGGTATTGCGCGCTTTGGTTTTGTGTTGCCGATGGATGAATCCAAAGCCGAATGCGCGCTTGATTTATCGGGGCGTCCGTTTTTAAAATTTGACGCCGCTTTTTCGCGCGAGAAAGTCGGCGACATGAGCACCGACATGGTCGAACATTTTTTCCGCTCGTTTTCGCAAACCCTAAACGCGACTTTGCATTTAACGGCACAGGGGGACAATACGCACCATGTGGTCGAATCTTTATTCAAAGTTTTGGGTCGCGCGTTACGGATGGCGATTCACCTCGAAGGCGATCGTCTTCCCAGCTCTAAAGGAGTTCTTTAAATGCGTGTGGTGATTATTGATACCGGTTGCGCGAATTTATCTTCGTTGAAATACGCGGTTCTCCGTTTGGGGTACACGCCCGCCATTTCTACGGACCCTCATGTGATCCAAAACGCGGATCGTGTTTTTTTGCCCGGCGTGGGCGCGGCGGCCGCCGCCATGCGTGAGATCAACGCGCGGGGATTGGTTGAAACCATACGCGCGTGCACTCGTCCGATGTTGGGGATTTGTATGGGGATGCAGTTATTGGGCAGTCAAAGCGAGGAGGGAAACGCCAAAACGCTGGGCGTGATGGATATAAGCGTCACAAGACTTCACTCAAAAGGGCTGCCTTTGCCGCACATGGGGTGGAATACCTTATCCTCGCGCGTGGCGCATCCTCTTTTTGAGGGGATTGACGATCAAGCGTATTTTTATTTTGTACACAGTTACGCGATGCCGGTCTCGTCACTCACGCTCGCGCAAACGGTGTACGGGCAAACGTTTAGTTCGGTGGTGGCGCGCGATCGTTTTTTTGGCACGCAGTTTCATCCCGAACGATCCGGCGCGGCAGGCGCGCGCTTGATTCGTAATTTTTTGGAGGTGTCGTGGACGTAGGGCTTTTACAACGTACTGATACGGTTGGGTGGAAAAAGGTTTTTTATTTTAATGGTTAGAGATAGGTCAATGATATGATTCCCGCAATAGATTTAATCAATGGTTCGGTCGTGCGTTTGGCGCAAGGCGATTATGAACGGCAAACCACGTATAGAGCCGATCCTTTGGAACGCTTAAAAGCGTATGAAGAAGAAGGCGCCAAACTTTTACACGTGGTGGATTTAACCGGCGCCAAAAATCCCGAAGCACGTCAGATTGATTTGATCAAACGCTTGATCGAAGGCGTCCCCGCCAAAATACAGGTGGGCGGCGGGGTGCGCACCTCCGAAGACGTGCAAACCTTGTTGAACATCGGCGCGGCACGTGTGGTGGTGGGCTCCAAAGCGGTGGAAGCCCCCGAAGAAGTCGCACAATGGATCAAACGGTTTGGCGCCGACCGTATTGTCTTGGCGCTGGACGCGCGTATTGATAAGCAAGGCAGATGTTGTGTGGCGGTGGGGGGGTGGCAGGAAACCAGCGAATTGACGATTGACGATTTGCTTGCACGGTATTTGCCGCACGGCGTTTTGCATGTGTTGTGTACGGACATCGCGCGAGACGGGATGAGTTGCGGACCCAACCTTGAGCTTTATGCTTCGCTGGCGCGCGCGTATCCCACGATTGCGTTCCAAGCCTCCGGCGGCGTGGGGTCGGTGGAGGATGTCGCGGCGTTACGCGCGTGTCGCGTGGCCGGAGCGATTGTCGGTCGTTCATTGTTGGAAGGGGTCTTCACCGTGAAGGAGGCGATGAAATGCTGGCAAAACGGATAATTCCGTGTTTGGATGTGCGCGACGGACAGGTGGTCAAAGGGGTCCGGTTTCGCAATCATGAAATCATTGGCGATATTGTTCCGTTGGCGGCGCGTTACGCCAAAGAAGGTGCGGATGAATTAGTGTTTTACGACATCACCGCGTCCAGCGACGGGCGAGTGGTCGACAAAGGATGGGTGGCGCGTGTGGCGGAGGTCATCGACATTCCGTTTTGTGTCGCCGGGGGCATTAAAACCGTGGACGACGCGGGCGCGATATTGGCTTTTGGTGCGGATAAGATTTCGGTGAATTCTCCGGCGTTGACCGATCCTTCGCTGATCAATAGGCTTGCCGAGCGGTTTGGGCAACAATGTGTGGTGGTGGGGGTGGACACGTGGCACGATGAAGCGTCGGGAGAATATCGGGTTTATCAATTCACCGGCGACGAATCACGAACAAAAGCGACCTCATGGCGCACGTTGGATTGGGTGCGCGAAGTCGCCACGCGCGGCGCGGGGGAAATTGTATTAAATATGATGAATCAAGACGGCGTGCGTCAAGGCTATGATATCGAACAATTAAAAAAAGTACGCGAGGTTTGTCCCGTGCCTTTGATTGCGTCCGGCGGCGCCGGCGAAATGAGCCACTTCTTGGACGCTTTTTGTTTGGCGAATGTGGATGGCGCGTTGGCGGCGTCGGTGTTTCACAAACAGGTGATCGAAATCGGCGCGTTGAAGCGATACTTAAACGAACAAGGGATTGAGATACGATTATGTTGACTTCTTCTTTGCTTTCTCAAGAAAAATTGGATTGGTCAAAAGGGGAGGGGTTACTGCCCGTGATTGTGCAGCACGCCGTCTCCGGTGAAGTGTTGATGCTGGGGTATATGAATGAAGAGGCGTTAGACCAAACCCAAAAAACCGGCAAGGTCACTTTTTTCTCACGGAGTAAAAACCGTTTGTGGGTGAAAGGGGAAACCACCGGACACTTTTTAAACTTGGTTTCTTTGACGCCCGATTGTGATGCCGATACTTTGTTGTGTCTGGCCCTGCCGGAAGGACCCACCTGCCACACGGGGACATCGAGTTGTTTTTCTCCGACAATACCCGTTTATTCCTTTTTGTACGGGTTAGAGCAGATTTTGGAGGCGCGCAAAACGGCGGATCCCGAATCGTCGTATACGGCAAAGTTGTATCAAAAAGGCACGAAGCGTATCGCGCAGAAAGTCGGTGAGGAAGGCGTTGAAACCGCGTTGGCGGCGATGGCGCGAGACACAGACGAGCTCACCAACGAATCGGCGGATTTAATTTATCATTTATTGGTCTTGTTGCAAGATCAAAACTTAAATCTTGCCGCCGTGATTCAATGCTTGAACGATCGGCACCATCAGGAGTAAGGTTAGGCGAAAAAAAGGTGGAGCTTTGTGGCGGTTTGAGTTTTAGGCGGTTGAATCACCCATAACATGTGCCGGACTTGATCCGGTGCCGCGGGAAGACCTTGCAGAATTTGGAATTGAAGAGGCGAGACATGGAAGGCTTGAGATTCAGTCCCTACGTTTGATACCTTACCTCTGATTTCCGCCGATACACTTAATTAGGAAGTTTTGTTCCTCCAAATGTTGAAACTTTTCCATTCTTTAGGAAAGCCCATTCGATCAGTCGGTATGTTGTGAACTGCAATCAGATTTATAAGTCGGTCGCGCCACGTATGATTTGGCGCAATGATGTCCATGCAATGCAATAAAATTACAAGAGTATTGTATATTTTCTGAGAGTTCGGGTTGCACTGTTTCGCAAGCCCTGACGGTTTATTCTTGGGAATAGGTGCTTTGAACCGTTTAAACTCATAATTCCACAATCGGCTGTGATGGGCGCACGTGTTACGTATTACTGTTATGTGATATAGCCATATTTCAAACATGCCTTCATCCATACCATATACAGCCGAAATTGCCCGTCTGGTGGCGCCGGGTTTTAGATTCTTATACCACTTGGAGAATGTGCCGATGGTCATTATTTCACATGCTACCCAAACGGGAGGAAACCTTTCCTTATATTTTTCTTGGAAGTGTTTGATAAAGGTTTCATTAGATCGCTTTTGCAATTCCATCTCTAGTTTGTCGCAAAGCTCTTTCCACTTGTTTTCATCTTTTACAAGCGTTTTATTTTCAAGAGCGTGAGCACCATGATGACACGCAAGTTGATGCGCCCATTGTGCTCGCGCCGATACCTCTATTCGTTCAATCGCGTCTAGTGTCAATAACCGTAGCTCTCGATCAAAGATGTAAAGGTTCATCACGTCGGCAAATCGAGTTTTCTTTTTGAAGGTATTCGACTCATAATGTTCTTTGAATGGCAACCAATAGGCAGAAAGGCGGTAGTAGTTGAGGTGTTGGAGATAAAAAGCCGCGTTGTCTTCTGCTTCAATAAGCATGCCGCGCTCTTTGAGTAGCTCAACTTGTTCGATATAAGTTAGCGGGGATTTTGAGAAGTTTGTTTTTAGGAAAATATCCTGCATACCTTACCCCCCAAAAAAAAGACCCGCCAGTTTGAGGATACTCGTCATACCAAGTACAACGCGCATAGCCTTAGCGGGTTCTGTTGGGCACATTTTAAGCGAAAATGAAATCATTGCAAGTCCTTTCGTCGGAAAAGCGGAGAACAACGGTAAAAACAAAGGTTTCATGTATCAGGTGTAGCACATTTTGCCATAATCCCCCTTATTTTCTTCTAAGCAAAAACCAAAGAACACCGTGATCGGATTCGCCTTGTGCCACCAAGGTGTTGCCGGTCTGCGCGGCGAACGAGGCAAAGTCTTGGGCGCCGGCAACGTCGGTGGATAAGACGCGCAGGATTTGACCGGACGACATTTCACTCAAAGCCTTTCTTGCGCGAAGAATCGGCAAGGGGCACGTCAATCCGCAGGCGTCGATCTCGCGATCAATGTTAAAAGAATCATGATTGTTCATAAATATTTCCTGATATTCGTTGAAAAAAATAATTATTCATGGAATAGATTTAATAGATCTCTTTTAGCGTGGTACGTGCGCGCGTCCATAAAATTCGATATAAAAAGTTCTTTCCCGGTTGGGTTGGCATCGTCCGAGACGTTTCTCATGCCGTAGGTTAAATGCCAGGGGATAACATGGGCAAACGAAAATAACTCGCGGATGTATGGGCTGTCATCGTAGGTCATCAACCAGGGATGTTTGCAGTTTTTTAGGGTTTTGGCAAGGCGAACATGGTCAAACGATTTGTGCAAGTGTCCGTTTTTACCATAAAGCGCGGATTTTGTTGCCGAATAATAAGGAGGGTCTAAAAATATAAATACATTTTTCCCTTCTGTGGTGATCAGCGTTTCATAATCCTCTTGGGTGATGGATGACCCCTTGAGAAGAGGGGAGAGTTGAAGAAGACGGGTGATACTGCTTTCGGTAAAGCGGCCTTTGAACGCTGCTTCACTGTAGCCGCCGGAGAGTGTGGTGCCTGAAAACGTAATCCGATTAAAAATGAAAAAAGCCGCCGCTTTTTCCAAGGGATTAAAGGCGTCAATATTTTGATTGAGAAATTGAAATAATGCTTTGCCGACAGGGAAAGCGCGCCGCCACGCATAGATTTGTTCGATCAGCTTATGGACATCTTGCTCTGCCATCGCCCAAAAGTTATAAAGATCAAAATATAAATCATTGACCCAATATTTTTTATCGGGATGCCGTTGCTTGACATAGACAAACACGGAACCCCCGCCCAAAAAAGGCTCTCGGAACTCGTCAAACGGTGGAATGAGTTTTTCGATGAGGGCTACCGCACGGCTTTTTCCGCCGGGGTAACGTAGAGGCGATTTAATCATGGTGAAAACTTGCGAAGGTTTCATTTTCACGAAGGTTATCTATTCAATCAACGGTTTTTTGATGAATGAAGTTTTAATCCGACGATGCCACCCAATAAAATCAATAATGCCGCCAAATAAGGCGGTGCAAAATAGATCAAGCCTTGCTCTTTGTACGCATGTTGCCCGATTTCATCGAAAAAAACATAAGCCGGAGGTTCAACGATGAGAAGAATCAAGAGAACGGCAACCATCAGGAGACCCATACGCCTGAAGAGATCAATAATACCCAAAGAAGGCATCAGCCATACTCCCCCCAACAACCCTATGCGTATCTTACGGTTAAAGGAATGTAGCATTTTGGGCGTCCTCCAAGGGAGGCGGCGGCATTGTATTTCTCCTCGATTACAAACATCTTATACCTCGCCCTCCGAACAAAAATGGGTCAATAGTTTTTGTTGGGCGGAGATGTCTTGTTTTTTTGCGTGCTTGGGATCGGGCGCGGTTTTTTTGTAGTATCCGTTTTCATCCAGCACCCATGAAGGCGAATGAAGATAATCCAATAAGCCTTCTTCGATCACGCGCGCGCGAATGTTGGGGTCTAAGACCGGAAACGCGACTTCGATTCGGCGGAACAAATTGCGTCCCATCCAATCGGCGGAAGACAACCAGACATCGGGATGCCCGTTATTTTCAAAGTACCACACCCGATGATGTTCCAAAAAACGCCCCAAGATGGATCGCACGGTGATGTTTTCGGAAACGTTTTTGACGCCCGGACGCAACGCGCATACACCCCGAACGATCAAATCAATTTTGACACCGGCGCAAGAGGCGCGACAAAGCGCGAGAATGATGCGCTCTTCTAAGAGGGAATTCATTTTGGCGATGATTCGCGCGGGTTTGCCCGCGCGCGCGTTGGCTTCTTCGCGTCGAATCATTGCCAAGACGCGACGGTGCAAAGTAAACGGGGCTAAAAGTAATCGACGCAACTTGGCGGCAGGCGACAAACTCGATATGTGCATGAAGACTTCGTTGACATCGTGACCGATTTCCTGATTGGCGGTGAGCAAACCAAAATCCGAATAAAGTTTGGTGGTCTTCGGATGATAATTGCCGGTGCTCAAGTGCGTGTAATACACCAGTTTTTCTTGCTCGCGGCGAATCAACAACGCCAACTTTGCGTGCGTTTTTAAACCAAACACGCCGTAAATCACTTGCGCGCCGGCGCGTTCCAACTGATCCGCCCAATTGATGTTGGCCTCTTCATCAAAACGCGCCATCAGTTCCACTACGGCGGTGACTTCCTTCCCGCGCTGTGCGGCACGAATCAATGCCTCCATGATGCCGGAGACCGCGCCGGTGCGATAAACCGTTTGACGAATCGCCACCACATCGGGGTCTTCCGCCGCCTGACGCAAAAACTCAATGACGGGATCGAAGGATTGATAAGGATGATGCAACAACACATCCCCTTCTTTTAAAACCTCAAATATATTTTTATGGTGTGATAACGAAGCGGGACGCGAAGGTTGGAAGGAGGAAAACTTTAACGCGGGTTCGTCGATTTGGTCGATCAACCAATTAAAGCGAGTGATGTTGACGGGACCGTCACAACGATAAAGATCGCTTTCGGTCAAATCAAACTGCGCCAACAAAAGATTGGATAAATGGTCGGGGCAGGAGCTGATGACTTCCACGCGGCGCGGTTTGCCAAAGGCGCGTTGCGGCAATTCGCCCGCTAACGCCTGACGCAGATTTTTGACTTCTTCTTCATCCATCGCAAGCTCGGCATCTCGGGTGACGCGAAACTGTGAATAAGCCAACACGTCTCTTCCGGGGAAAAGCGTGTGGAAGTGCATGTGGATGATCGAAGACAACAACAAAAAATGATACCGCTCGCCGCTGACGGATTCGGGAATGTGAATCACGCGCGGCAACACGCGCGGCGCTTTGATGATGGCAATGGAGGTGTCTCGCCCGAACGCGTTTTTGCCGGAC
>JAIRPA010000184.1 GCA_031257235.1 Burkholderiales bacterium
TACCCAGAGAGCTCTATCCTACAGTTGCGCCGAGCAGATTCCTCTACAATTGGTTGATTCTCTCATCCAATGTTTGCATTCGGGCGGTAAGCCATGCCTTTAAGCGCGTCACCGCAAAATCGTAATCATCGCGGTCTTTCCAATTCCAAATGCTGAAATTTGCCGCCGCCGATGCGCGTTTTCTTTCGGATTCCTCATCAATCAACAACAGCACATTGGCTAAAATTTCCGCCTTTTTCTCGTTCAAAAGGATTTGGCTGAAGGTGAATTGGAGTTATTCCAAAACTTGACGAGCATGACATCGGAAGAGATAAAAAGCCTGCCGTTGAGGGAGTACGCGCTTTTTCAAGAGGCTTTTAAATGTTTTTTGCCCTAACGCCTGACTACATAAGAGCCGGCGCCTTGGCGCTTTCCTCTTATACGGGTTGGGCAAAAAGCGAGATATTTTCGATGCCGGTGAGCGAGTTTGTTTATTGGTTAGAGGGGTTGCCAAAATGAAACGCATAAAAGAATTTTATTGTTCGTTGCCTAAAAACGAGCCGAAAAGACAAGTTAAAAGTGCACCGACAATAACGCCTGTAAAAAAGTTGAAGTGTTGCTCTTTTTTGGGTTCTTTTTTTATTGATTCCTCTTTACAAAAAGAGGTGATGACTTTTTCGCGCTTAGTTAATTCTGAGCGAATAACATCCCATTCTTCAGGATTCACATCATCAATGATGTTTGGTGCAAAAGGTTGCAGACTATGTCTGTCAAAAATATCCATCAATTCGTTGGTTTTCCTCATGATTTTCCTTTCTTTTGAACTTAAGAATCTTTGCAAATTTTTATCCCAAAATCAAGCGGAAAGCCTGTTTTTATGTAACAAAAACGGAGTGAGTGTCACAAATGCCTTCTAATTCGCTTACATTGGGCGCAACCATCCTAATTGGGGGTGCACTTGCAGGATCGTTTAATAAAAGTACAAAGGACGCACGGTCGTCGTTTTCCGGTGTCACGTCTGAGGTGGACATCCTTTCAAAACGACAAAAAGAACTCACAAAAATAATCGGCGAACAAGAAAGAAAGGGTGTTAATGCGAACACAACCACGATTCGTTATGCTCGTGCTGAATTAGACGAAGTTGAAAAACAAATAAGTGCTTTAAATAGGAAAAAAACGGCGATCAATGAGAGCACTGCGGCACTTAAAACCTTTTTGGATAGGTTGAAAAAAAGCGGGCTGGAATTGGGAGCTTCGATTCTTGCTCTAAAAAATATATTTGGCTCATCTGTAAATGTTTCTTCCGACTTTGAAACACAAATGGCGCGCATTGGCGCGGTCTCTCGATATTCCGGCGAAGAATTGGTTGTTTTAGGCGACGCCGCCAAAAAAGCTACACTTGGAGCGCGTTACGGCGCGGTCGAAGCCGCGAAAGCCTTAGAGCTTTTTGCCAAAGACGGGCAAAGCGCTGCGGCATCTGCGGCGGCATTGCCGGACGTGATGAATCTTGCCTCTGCCGGATTGATGAGCGTGGAGGAAGCCGCCACGATGGCAACGCAGGTGTTTTCAGGGTTTGGATTGAAAGCAGGGGATATGGCGCGGGTGGGTGACATACTGATTGCCACCTCTAAAACCTCGTCCAATACCGTCGCCGAATTGGGTTCGGCGTTGAACGATGTGTCACCGGCGGCTAAAAACGCGGGGATGAGTTTAACCGAAACCGCCGCGATGATAGGTAAACTCTCCGACATCAATTTATCCGGCGCAAAAGCCTCCGGTGCTTTAAACGCGGTGATTGCCGGCTTATCCTCGCCTTCCCGAACCGGCATCAAATACTTGGAGCAATTGGGTGTGTCTGCAAAAGACGCCTTTGGCAATTATCGTCCGATGATAGATGTTCTTGCTGAATTGGACACACGTTTAACGGGGTTTGGTGACGCCGACAAAGCGGACATCATGGGCAAAATCTTTGGCAAGGGCAACATCGCCGCGGCGCAGATGTTGACGCGCGAAGCCGGCAGAGGAAACTTGCGCCAATATGCCCACGATATTGAGCGTGCCGGCGCCGCGTCCGAGGCGGCAAAAAAACAAAACGAAACGTTTGCAAGTGCGACAAAGTCTCTCGGTAACGCGATGGGCAGTTTAGGCATTGAGATTGGTAACGTGCTGTTGCCGGGACGTTCGGCAAAAGCACGGATAAAGCGCGTGATGCCGTCAACGGCATTGGGCTTATATAAATAAAAAAGTGGCTTTAAAAGCGGGTTTTTGGAGGGTGGAGGATGTTTGAGGAGACGACTGAAAATCAATTTGGTGCGAAAGGAGGGACTCGAACCCTCACGGTTTCCCGCCGGAACCTAAATCCGGTGCGTCTGCCAATTCCGCCACTCTCGCCGGGTGTTTGAAAATTTTTGGAATTATAGCGCATAGCCGTCATGGAAACGGTGGATTTCGGCACTTTGTACGGTGCGCTTAAATGACGAGCTCTGATCCCTGATAGGTTCGGCAAAAAGTAAAAACCTACTTTTTGCCGGTTGGATATTTCCAAAAAAAGACAGGCAAAGCCTGATCCTTTTTTGCAGAAACGGCGGCGTGGATTCTGCAACTTCGTTTGCTAAAGCAAACTACGCGCTTAAATGACGAGCTCTGATCCCTGATCCCTGATTCCTGATTTACCCGCCCGCTCTGGGATGATGTTCTCCGTGCAAGCGTTTGAGCCGCTCGCGGGCAATGTGTGTGTAGATCGTGGTCGTGGTGATGTCCGAATGCCCCAACAACAATTGAACCACGCGAAGGTCGGCACCGTGATTCAATAAGTGCGTGGCAAAAGCGTGTCTTAATACGTGCGGCGATATACGTTCACGCGGAATATTCGCGTTGATGGCATAACGTTTGATCAATGTCCAAAACATTTGGCGTGTCAGCGCCGCATGACGTATCGTCAAAAAGAGGGCGTTTGAACGTGCCTGCCCTAATAGAATCGGACGTGAATTTTTTAAATAGTTTTCTAACCACAAAACCGCCTCTTCGCCCAAGGGCACCAAGCGTTCTTTGCTGCCTTTACCCATCACACGCACAACGCCGTCTTTGAGCGCGATTTGAGAAAGAGTCAACCCCACCAATTCGGACACGCGCAACCCTGTGGCGTAAAGCGTTTCCAACATCGCGCGATCTCGAATCCCCAAAGGTGTGTCAAGGTTGGGCGCGTTCAATAACGCAAGCACTTGTGATTCCGATAAATTCTTAGGCAATCGTTGCGTTCTTGCCGGCGCGCGCACATGGATCATCGGATTCTCGGATAGCGTGCCGCGTTCGTGTTGTAAACGATAAAACCGACGTAACGAAGAAAGTCTGCGCGACACGGATGTGGCTTTGGCGTGATCCAAAAACTGTTCAGAAAGCCAACGCTCCACATCCTCGCGCGTCGCCCCATATAAGTTTTTCTTACGCTTTCCCAACCACAAAGAAAAAAGCGATAAATCGGCTCGGTACGCAACAAGCGAAGCGGCCGCCAACCCGTCTTGCAACCACAACTGATCACAAAAACCGTCAATCACCGCAGCTTCATTGGGATCAAGCTGAGCCTCCAAAGAAAAATCGTCTGTTTGAGACATTAACGAACACCTTCGGGAAGCGCGCTTTCATGCCCCAAAAGAAAACGCTTGATGTGGAGCGGATCACCCTCGCGGGTGTGCATGAACCCGCCCAAGCCATGACGCGCGACCACACGATGACACGGAATCACAATAACGATAGGGTTGGCGCCGCAGGCATTGCCCACCGCGCGCGGCGATGACTTTAATTGATCCGCAAGGGTTTGATACGTCAACGTCGCTCCTGTCGGAATCTCGCGCAACGCTTGCCACACGCGCTGTTGAAAAAGCGTCCCCTGCGGCAATATCGGTACGGTGAACGAGAAAGTCGCGTCACGAAAATAAAGAGACAATTCATCAATGGCGCGATCGCTTATCGCATCGGAGGGCGAAGAGGTCTTCACCTCATCCGGCAAAAAGGCAATCCGGGTAATATGATTGCCATCGCTTTGAATACCCAATACTGCGCACGGCGCGCGCCATTTGGCAGACCACACTTCGCCATAAGAATCATCAACGCTGCGACAAGACTTCATCAGTATTTCTCTTTTTTGTCTTAAGCTCAACAAATTAAGAACTTTGCAAAACCCCGAAATTCTCACGGGATGATTTTGATCTCAAAAAACCATGGTTACCCCGGCATTGCATCCCCTGCCCTTGGGCAACACTATTTGATTGTGCGCCACAAACCCCGCCTCTTAAACCACACTCCCTAGCGTATCATCCCTTTGGTTTTTTAGGCGGCGGCAAATCGGTACAACCGCCTCGCGCCACTTCAGCCGCCAAGCCTACGGATTCAATCAGCGTCGGGTGCGGGTGTATGGTCTTGCCAATATCGGTTGCGTTCGCGCCCATTTCAATCGCCAAGCAAATTTCACCGATTAAATCTCCGGCGGCCATACCGACAATTGCGCCGCCTAAGATTCTGGAAGTTTCAGCATCAAATAATAGTTTTGTAAACCCTTCATCCGCACCGTTGGCAATCGCCCGACCATTCGCCGCCCAAGGGAAAACGGCTTTTTCAAATTTAACCTGAGCCGCTTGTAATTCGGTTTCTGTTTTGCCGACCCATGCGATTTCAGGATGCGTATAAGCCACACTTGGAATGGTTAATGCGTCAAACGCCGCTTTGTGACCCGCAATCGTTTCGGCGGCAACGTGCCCTTCATGCACGGCTTTATGCGCCAACATCGGTTGACCGACAATATCACCGATCGCAAAAATGTGCGGCACGTTGGTGCGCATGGTTTGATCCGCACGAATGAATCCGCGTTCGTCACAATCCACACCCGCCGCCTCCGGCGCAATCCGTTTGCCGTTCGGTTTGCGTCCAACGGACACCAAGACTAAATCGAAGCAATCTTTATCGCCGGTTGAATAAGTCACTTCAATGCCCTTTGAAGTCGCATGGGCGGCGGTCACACCGGTTTTTAATAATATCTTTTCAAAACGATGCGTGTTTTTTTTCTCCCAGACTTTGACTAAATCGCGGTCGGCGCCGGGCATCAAATCGGGGCTTAATTCGACAATCGTGACTTTTGCGCCTAACGCGCTGTAGACGGTGGCCATTTCAAGACCGATGATCCCGCCGCCGATAATGAGCATTCTATTGGGGACGTTGTGTAATGCCAGCGCGCCGGTGGAGGAGACAATGCGCGGGTCTTGGGGCATGAAGGGTAAAGCAATCGGTTCCGAGCCCGCGGCAATCACCGCGTTTTTAAACGCAATGATTTGCGTATTGCCGTTGATATCTTTGACTTCAACGTTATGTGCGTCAATAAATTGACCAACCCCGCGCACCACGCGAACGTTTCGCGCTTTGGCCATGCCGGTTAGACCGGTGGTTAAACGGTTCACCACTTTTTCTTTGTGGGCGCGCAGTTGGTTGATGTCGATTTTCGGCGGCGCAAACGCAATCCCGGCTTTGGATAAACTTGCCGCTTCTTCCATCACCGACACCACGTGCAACAAGGCTTTGGAGGGAATACACCCCACATTCAAGCAGACACCGCCTAAGGTGGGATGCCGTTCAACCATCACCGTGTCTTGACCCAAATCCGCTGCGCGAAACGCGCAAGAATACCCGCCGGGTCCGGCACCTAAAACTAAGGTATCGCAAGAAATATCGGCTTTCGTGCGTCCTGCATCAGGCTTGTCGGCAGACGGGGTTTTTGGGGTTGACGATTGATCTGACAAGGTATTCTTAGAAGAGGGCTTCTCTCCGCCGGCACTGATTGTTGCAATCAACGTCCCTTCCGAAACGCGGTCGCCCACTTTAACCGTTAAGGCTTCAATCACGCCGTTTGCCGTCGCGGGAACATCTAATGTTGCTTTGTCCGACTCTAATATAAGAATAGTATCTTCAGGCGACACCGTATCGCCTACTTTAACGCACAACTCAATCACCGGCACATTGCTATAATCTCCGATGTTGGGCACTTTGATTTCGATGGTGTTCATGGTTTACCTTACAATATATGTTTATATAAATCAGTAAATCAGTACTTCGGAACTGACATACGTTTTGAATGAGATTGCATCTTTTGAATCGGCATCAGGGAATCAGGTTTATTGGCAGAAAACAAAGGCAAAGACTTTCCAATGGTTTTCTCAATCTGAAATTCATTGATGTCAACATAACTCGTTACCTCTTTAGGAATTAACACATCCTTTTTCAAAACTGCCTTTTGAAAATCAAGGGCACGTATGGGGCTTGGAATATCAAAAAAGCGCGAAAGGTCGCCCCAGTCTTCGTTTCTGATTGTTGCGATATTATTGAGATAAAAACTAACCCAGCTTTCTCCAATTTTAAAATTAGGTTTAGTTTGTTTTAGTTTTTTTCGTGAGATTTTGACATATTCATCATCCAACTCAAAGCCAATATATTGCCTACCCAGTCTTTTTGCGGCTATTGCCGTTGTTCCCGTTCCTAAAAACGGATCCAAAACAACATCATTCTCATCTGTCGTCATGA
The DNA here is from genome assembly GCA_031257235.1 of Burkholderiales bacterium. Taxonomy (GTDB): domain Bacteria; phylum Pseudomonadota; class Gammaproteobacteria; order Burkholderiales; family Casimicrobiaceae; genus UBA931. Next base: position 6,544 of record JAIRPA010000184.1, read on the forward strand.
GAATAAGCCTATCCAATAAATGCAATGGCAACTGACAAGGATGGGGATCACGCTTTGAATTGTGTTTAATGCGGTGAATATCTGTCCAGACATCTGAAACCAGAGGACCAAAAGGATGCAAGCCATCTTTTTTGCCGCCGTAATCCTTCAACAAATAACCTTGCTTTCGGTCTCTTTTATGAGGATGCCGCAATTCATAAATTTTTGATCCTTTTACTTCTTTTGTATAAAACAAAATTCCGTAATGTGCGGGCTGTAAAGATTTTCCCATCGGGGCAGTCGGCGCATCCCAAGAAATCCAATGTTTGAAGTACGCCGAATTGTTCAAATAGGTCGCGTAAAATGTAAGCCATTTAGGAATATTGTGTAAAAAGATGGACCCTGTGGGCTTGGTGACACGCACCATTTCCAGAATCCACTTTTCACACCAATCCAAATAATCTCGGAACGCCAAATTATCCTTATAACTGGCGTATCTCTTCTGAAGATTAAAGGGCGGATCCGCAAAGGTCATATCGACCGAATTATCAGGAATCTTTTTGAATAACTCCAGGCAGTCGCCGTGTAAAATTTTATTGGTGTATTTGTCTATCATTTTTTAAACGTATCAATTAAAAAAGTCTCAAACCTCTGTAATTCATCCTTATGGAACGTAAAAACATCTTCAAAGGCAACTGTTATTCGTTGCACATCGCCTTTGCGAACATACCAACCTATCCCATCTACAAAACCAATAAATTTTGTTCTTGGATAATACTTTTTAATGAGCTCTGAGATGGCAATCTCTGTCTTTGCCTTGTCACCCATGCCGGATGATGTGGTTGACACGAAAGAACTCTCAACAATAATACGAGGATGTTGTTTGTTTGGAATAATAAAATCCATGGTTCTTTTTGTATCTTGAGCGTGCTTTTCAAATTCCGGCAAATCGCCTGTTTCATAAGTAATTTTCAATTTTTCCAATATATTGCTAATTACGATCTCCGGATTATTGTCTCTTTTTCCTGCGCGACTACCCTTTTCTTTGTATCTAATAATAGTATCAATTAATGCCGGCACTTCAAAATTGAGTTTTGAAATACTGAGCTTTTTCAGCTCGAAAAGCGGAAGAGTATTTGCTAAATAGGGAATCGTTGCTCCCTCAAAAAAGACGTTTACAACACCCTTTCTAAAATAATCATTTGATTTGATTAACTTTGAAACGGATTCAATTGACCATTCGGATAAATTGTTAGAGTTAGATTCTTTGCACCATTTTGACTTATGCACAAGGGAATTTAGCTCAGGATTATCAATAATCCTTAATATTGTGATTAGGCGAACAAAGTTTTCTTTAGAAAACCCTGTTAGGGTAAGCAATGCCTTTAAACCATTTTCTTTTTCTTTTAAAAGCCACTCAAAAATATCCTTCTTTAACCCATCAGTTTCAATTTTATTTTTTACTATCAATAAGGTTTCTTTTAACGAGTTAATATGCCCTTCGTATTTCTCCTCGAATTCTGGGTTAAAGAAATAAAAGGTGTTTTTACTTATAACTGTAGAAAACTTATCTTCAGTACTTTTCATTTTCCGACCTTCTTAAAAATAAGGAT
>JAIRPA010000077.1 GCA_031257235.1 Burkholderiales bacterium
GGGCGCGACGCAGTTTGTACGAAGTTCAGCCAGATGTACAACGAGAATCCCGGCGACTTCCCGCTGGAAGCCCGCGAGGTGGAATACCGCGACCGCATGGTCTCCTGCTATCCCATCCACCCCGAAGTGTTCGACCGTCTGTATGAGGACTGGGCGACTTTGGAGCGCTTCCAGAGGACGCGCGGCGTTCTGCGCCTGATGGCATCTGTCATACATGAGCTTTGGATGGGCAACGACGCTGGCTTGATGATTATGCCCGGTTCCGTGCCGCTGGACGTGCCAAACGTGCGCGACGAACTCACGCGCCATCTGCCCGAGGGCTGGAACGCCCTTGTAGACCGCGAGGTGGACGGCAGGAACTCCATCCCTTATCAGAAAGACCAGCAAAACGTGCGCTACGGCAGCAGACTGGCTTCCCGCCGTGTGGCAAGAACCGTCATGCTCGGAAGCGCGCCGACCGTTCGCGACCAGAACGTGCGTGGCATCGAGGCTTCGCGCATCCGCCTTGGCGTGGTCCAGCCCGGAGAGAACATCGCCAACTTCAATGATGCGCTGAACACGCTGGTATCTGCGCTTGCCTACCTTTACACCAATCCGTCGGGCGACCGCTTCTGGTATGACACCCGCCCGACGCTGCGCAAGACTGTAGAAGACCGCGCCACGCAATTCACCGCTTCCGATGTGGAGTACGAAATCGAGACGCGCCTTCGCGCGCTTCGCAAAGAGCAACTGTTCGCAGGCATCCATGTCTGTCCGTCGTCCTCGCTTGATGTGCCGGATGAGCAGACCGCCCGTCTTGTGATACTACGCCCCACGGACGAGCACAAGGCAACCAACCAGAACAATGCGGCAATGACGGCGGTCACTGACATCCTGAACAACCGTGGCAACACACCGCGCATCTACCGGAACATGCTGGCGTTCATCGCGCCGGAACAAAACCTGATGAACTCCCTCAAGCAGACGGTGCGCCGCTACCTCGCTTGGAAATCCATCAAAGAGGATAGCGAAGACCTGAACCTCGACGCGGCGCAAAACCGCGAGACCGATAACAACCTGAGCCGCTCTAACCGCACGGTAGACGATCAAATCAGGGAAGCCTATTGCTGGCTCATTGTTCCATACATCGACAGGAACACGGACATCAAGGCAATCGTGTGGGACGCCATCAACATCAGCGGCGGCACCGACAGTATCATCGCCAAAGCCGCCAAGAAGATGCTCTCAAACGAGCAAATCGTGACGAAGTGGGCGCCAGCGTTGCTTTTGATGGAGCTGGACAACGTGCTTTGGAAGAACGACGACCACATCACCGTCAAGAAGCTGTGGGAGTATCTTTGCACCTACTGCTACCTTCCGCGCTTGGCAAATGAAAACGTGCTGATGGACGCCATCCAGACGGGCATCCACTCCACCGAGTATTTCGCCTTTGCCGCCGGCTTTGACGGCAACCGCTACCTTGACATGAAGTTCAACCAGTATGTCGGCATCGTGGAGCGTTCCGGCTATTTGGTGAAACTCCCCGTCGCGAGTAAGCAGCTTGCCGACGACGAAGCGAAACGTCAGGCAGATTCAGCGGCGAGAGCCGCGCAGTCCGGGCAAGCAGAAACCGGTGTGACCACCCCCGCAGGCACGGACGGCAAGGGAGGCGCTCCGAACGGCAATCCGTCGACCAACGATGATTCGGGAGCGCGCGAAGTTCACGAAACGCCCGCAATCACGCAACCGAAAAACACGCACTTTTATATGTCCGCTCCGCTCGACAACACCCGCATCGGGCGCGATGTCCAGAAACTCGTTGAGGAAGTCATCAGCCACCTCACGTCCGCAAACGGAGCGAAGGTGGAAGTGTCGCTCGAAGTGATTGTCCGGTCGCCCGACGGTCTCTCCCAGCAAGTTGTGCGCACAGTCTCCGAGAATCTTAGGACGTTGCGAGTGCAGGACTTCAGGTTTGAGGAGTAGTGCGTGTCGTACACAAAACGCAAACTTCACCGAACCTAATTGCTAATGTGAGACCTTTGATGTGCCTCAGAAAGGATGAGCTCAACGAAATTCGTCAACCGGCACGACGGCGGCAACTTCGCCAACATGCCGGGCTGTTATCCCGAAAATACCAAATCGCCCTTCACGAAACGCACATTTCGCATTCAACGAAAAGCATGTTTCGCATGAATTTTGTGGGCGTTGCGTTTAAGACCTTTGCAAAATCCTAAAGGTTGAGACCCAAACCACTCCGTGCGAAATGGGTAGGTTTTGCAAAGCTTAAGGGTTGCCGGCAAATCAAAGTGCGGTGGAGTGTCAGGCCAGAGGCTTGGCTGACTTTGGATTAACCTCAACCGTCACATGCGCCAGCGTTTTGTGGCAAGACAGCAGCGCTTTGAAGTCATCCGGCGTGCGCAAAGAGGAGGCGGCATCGCCTGCCACCTCAACGCTCAAAATACACGCGTGATGTTCGCTTCCGACGCGCCAAACATGAAGGTCGGTCATTTTGATGCCCTTTTCTTGCGTCAAGGTCTTTCGGATGGCCGCGACAATCGGCGCGTTCATTTCCGCGTCCAAAAGAACACGCGCCGTGTCACGAATCAGCCCAAACGACCACACCGTGATCAACACCGCGCCGACAATGCCCATCACCGGATCAAGCCACGCCGCGCCAATGGTCATCCCGCCCAATAGCGCGATAATCGCCAACACGGAAGTCATGGCGTCCGCCAAAACGTGCAGATACGCCGCGCGTAAATTCAGATCGCCGTGCGCGTGAGGTTTGTGTTCGCGCGCTTCGTGTTGGGCGTCGTCGTCGTGATGTTCATGAGGGTGTTCGTGATGATGACCATGATGATCTGCGCCGCCGCGATTCAATAACCACGCGCAAATTAAGTTGACGATCAAACCGATCACCGCCACGATCATCGCATGGATGTAATCAATCGGCACGGGGGAGATCATCCGCTCGACGGATTGCGTCACCATCAACGCCGCCACGCCCAACAAAAACAACGCGCTGGTGTAGCCCCCCAAGACTTCGATTTTCCACGCGCCAAAGGTAAACCGCACGTCGTTTTTTAGTTTTCTTGCCGCCATGTACGCCGCCACCGAAAGCCCCAACGCAAAAACGTGGGTGCTCATGTGCCAGCCGTCCGCCAACAACGCCATGGACGCAAATTGATAACCGCAGATAATTTCAACCACCATCATCACGGCGGTAAAAATCACGGCAAGACGAGTGTTTTTTTCGGCAGGTTGATTCACGTTGCCAAATTGATGAACGTGCAAAGACGAAACAGTGGAATCAGACATTTTTTAAGGCTTTCGGTGCAAAAAGTAAGCTGCGCGATACTATACTCCAGTATGTCATCAAAGACAAACCGGGTTTGGGTAAATAAAGTTCTCAAACGCCGCTTCGCGGCGTCACAAGCGGGCTTGACCCGCAATCCGTTTTTTCGCCGTTTCTACCAAAAAGTATCCGGCTTTGCCGGTGCTTTTTGGGTAACTTCAACCGGCAAAAAGTGGGTTTTTACTTTTTGCCGAACGAAATGGTTTGACTTTTTATTGAATGAGTGTAGGGTTTCGTTTTGTCGATTTTTTATTAGAATAGGATTTTCGGAAAGCACAACAATGGCGCACACTATACGAGACAAAACCAAACTTTTAACCCGCGTGAGAAGAATCAAAGGGCAAACACAAGCCTTAGAACAGGCGTTGGTCGGTGAGGCGGATTGCGCGGACGTGTTGCAACAAATTGCCGCCGTGCGCGGCGCGGTCAACGGGTTGATGGTTTATGTGTTGGAAGAACATATCCGCGAACATTTGGCGCGCGAACGCGCCTCCAAAATCGAACGAACCCACGACGTGGAACAAGTCGTCAATATTTTGCGCTCTTATTTAAAATAGCCGCGATTCAAAATATCGGTCACGTTTGGGCAGGTATCGAATAGAAAAAGGTCAAGCGGTTGCCGGCGTTGCCTGCACCCATTCCCGATCAAACGCCTGCCAATGGTCGGCTTGACTTTTTTGGAGAAACGCGCGGGTCACGTCAATGGCGTGATCGTAGCCTTCTTTGTCCAGCACCCCGCGCATCTTTTGGAAGCGCAAAAAAAGCAGATAGGTATTCAAGACATCGGTTTCGCAATAATTCCGAACGTCGTTCAATCGGTTTTGCGCCATCGCCTCACGAACATTGCCGCCGTCCATCAAAAGTTTGCCCGGAAAACCGCAAAGCCGCGCCATGGCATCCAAACTTGCCACCGCGCGCGCCTGATACATCGACAAAATATCCATCAAATCCAAATGGCGGGTGTGGTAGCGGGCGATGTAATTGTTGTAACGGTAGCCGGTGTCGCTCTCCCCCAGCTCCCAATAACGCGGCGCGGAAACGCCGTGCAACATCGAGCGGTAATGCAAAACAGGCAGGTCAAACCCGCCGCCGTTCCACGAAACCAGCTGTGGTTTGTATTTTTCGATGCCGTCAAAAAAACGTTGAATGATCGCGCCTTCTTGGTCGGTTGTCTCGCCGACCGACCAGATATTGAGATGATCGTCTTTGACAAACGCGACCGCAATCGCCACCACCTGCTGAAAATAATGATGCGCAAAATCGCTGCCGGTGGCTTGTCTTCGTGTGGTGAGGTACCACGCCAAGACATCGTCGTCAGACAGGGTGTCGGCAAGGCGAAACACGCGCCGCATTCCGGCGATGTCGGGGATGGTTTCAATCTCGAACACTAAAGTAGGCGACATGGCATTTGAACTTTAAAAAAGGTTGATGTTTTGAAAAAAAGACGTGTAAAAATTATAGGCGCGTTTGTCGATTGAGGGAATTTTTTATAGGGCTTTATGGGTGTCTGACATTCCCCAACCTGCCCTCTCGCTTTTCACGGAAGACCTTTGCAAAACCTTTAAAGTTCTCTTATTGCAAATATTCCCAAAAAATGAATTGGCATAGGGCGTTGCGGCATAACGGCAACGCGTTGCGGTGGGGGAGATTGTCTTAAACTTACGTTTTCAACGGAAAAAGGCGTGTTTCGGGAGCGGTCATAAAAGAGGTTTATTCTTGCGTGTCTTTTCACCCAAAACGAGGCAATACGGTAGAATACGGCTTCGATTTTTTGGCGCGCCAACGATCACGGCGGGAGAAGACGGATACAAAACCCGAAAGGGAAAGAAGTCTGTTATTGCAAATCAGTGGATGCATCATAACGTAACGGCTCCCGCCACCCCCATTCATCCGCAGTAAAACGCGGTGCAAGACCTTTACCCAACCCCGAAACCGTAAGGGACGGTTTTGCAAAGGTCTTTGGTTTATCCCCGAATTGTCGCGCAAACCGCACTTTTTACGAAAAAGCCCATTAGCAGTAATGTCATTTTTATGCTTTACTTATACGTGTGTTACACTAGTTACGCCCTCCGCTTCCCTGAATCTTTGTCAGGAGATTAAGCAATGAGTCTTTCAGTTGAACAATCCAATCTGAAGAGGCTACGCCAAGAATTGGGCTTAAATCAGTCACAATTTTGGACGCCTCTTGGAGTAACACAGTCAGGAGGCAGCCGTTATGAACAAGCCGATCGAGTGGTTCCTAAGCCTATTTTGTTGTTGCTGACAATAGCTTATGGCTCTCAAAAAGAATCTGACGCATTGATTGATGCGTTGCGGGAAAGAAAAAATTAAATAATCACGGCTCACATTATTATGATTAAATCAATAACAGGCGCAGACGTGCGCAAATTACGGCTTCGATTAAAACTTAATCAGTCGGATTTTTGGAACAGGGTAGGGATGATACAGGTTCGCGGCAGCTACTACGAGCTGGGTAAAAACAAAATTCCTCTCCCTTTACAGTCCTTATTGCTCCTCGCGTACGGGTCGGATCGAGACGCACTGCGGTTCATCCGAGCGTTGCGAAGAGGTATCCATTCCCGCGATGGCGGGTCCCACCGCATCAACCATTTAACGCTACGCGAAATCAGAAGCAAGTTTAAATTGTCGCAGAGCGCCTTTTGGGAAAGAGTCGGCGTCACCCAAACAGGAGGTTGTCATTATGAAGCGGGCGATTCCCCCGTCTCCAAAACCGTCCGATATTTGCTGACTTTGGTGTACGGAAGCGATGAAGAATCCGAAAAACTCTTCAATCAATTGCGCGAAAAATCAACGGCG
>JAIRPA010000218.1 GCA_031257235.1 Burkholderiales bacterium
GGCTTGAAAGAAGCCAAAGACTTGGTTGACGGCGCACCGAAGCCGGTTAAAGAAGGCATTGCGAAGGCAGACGCTGAAGAAGCTAAGAAGAAGCTCGAAGCCGCCGGCGCTAAAGTCGAACTCAAGTAATTGGGTCTTTCTCACAAAGACCGGCAAAATCTTTGCCGGTCTTTGTGGCTTTTTTCGGTTGCGTTCATCGTGTCGATGACGCGACGGAGGGCAAAAAAGAGAGCGTTTTTATCGAAAAAACTTCTCTTTTTCGTCTTCTGATACGACTGCGGAAGACAGGGCATGGTCGGATGATTTTCATTTCATCGTCAGCCAGAGGTTAGTAGAGGCTAACCGCCAAGCCTCCGCTTGCACGCGGACAGTCACCAACCCTATCCATCACCCGGAGAGTTTTAATGTCTAAAACTTATTCCTTTGCGGAAAAAAAACGCATTCGTAAAAGTTTTGCAAAACGAGGCAACGTGCTTGATGCGCCTTTTTTGCTCGAAATGCAAATGCACTCGTATCGTCACTTTCTTCAGGAAGAATGTCTTCCCTCTGCGCGCAACGAGCAGGGTTTGGAATTGGCGTTTCGCTCGGTTTTCCCGATCTCCAGCCATTCCGGCAACGCGCGGCTTGAATACGTTTCTTATACGTTGCACGCGCCTGTTTTTGATGTGATCGAATGCCAACAACGCGGGCTGACTTACTGTTCGGCGTTGCGCGCCAAAGTGCGTTTGGTCATCATGGATAAAGATTCTTCAACGCCGCGCGTCAAAGAAGTCAAAGAGCAAGAAGTGTACATGGGTGAAATTCCCTTGATGACCGAACACGGCTCCTTCGTGATCAACGGAACGGAGCGTGTGATTGTCTCGCAGTTGCATCGTTCACCGGGGGTCTTTTTTGAGCATGATCGCGGTAAATCGCACAGCTCCGGCAAACTCTTATTCTCCGCGCGCGTGATTCCTTATCGCGGGTCTTGGCTTGACTTTGAATTTGATCCGAAGGATTTTTTATTCTTCCGGGTGGATCGTCGTCGCAAAATGCCGGTGACGATACTGTTAAAAGCCATCGGCTTATCGGTGGAAGATATTTTAAAAACGTTCTTTGAGTTTGATACTTTTTTCATCTCCAAGACCGGCTATTCGATGACGCTGGTGCCGGATCGCTTAAAAGGCGAAGTGGCCACTTTTGATATTGTCGGCAAAGACAATCAGGTGGTGGTGCCGAAAGATAAACGCGTAACGGCGCGTGCGGTGCGGGAATTATCCGACATGGGCATCGAAAAAATTGCGGTGCCGGAATCGTATCTGGTGGGACGTTGGTTTGCCACGCATGTGGTGGATACTCAAACCGGCGAGATCATCGCAAAAGCCAATGATGAAATCACGCCGGAAATTTTGGTGAAGTTGAGTGAAATCGGTATTCGTGAAATCAAAACGATTTACACCAACGAATTGAATTGCGGCAACTACATTTCACAAACCTTACGTGCGGACGACACGCCCGATCAATACGCGGCGCGTGTGGCCATTTATCGGATGATGCGTCCGGGAGAACCGCCGACCGAAGACGCGGTTGAAGCCTTGTTTAAAGGCTTATTCTTCAGTGAAGAACGCTATGATTTGTCGCCGGTCGGTCGGATGAAGTTTAATCGCCGTCTGGGTCGCGCTGAAATCAAAGGTCCCGGAACTTTAACGCACGAGGACATCATCAACGTTGTCAAAATTGTGGTGGATTTGCGTAACGGCAATGGAGATGTGGACGATATTGACCACTTGGGCAATCGTCGTGTGCGTTCGGTGGGTGAGTTGGTTGAGAATCAATTCCGTTCTGGGTTGGTGCGTGTTGAGCGCGCGGTCAAAGAGCGTTTGGGTCAAGCCGAAAGCGAAAACTTACAACCGCACGATTTGATCAACGCGAAACCGATTTCCGCCGCCATCAAAGAATTTTTCGGCTCGTCGCAGTTATCGCAGTTTATGGATCAAACCAATCCCTTGTCCGAGATCACACACAAGCGTCGCGTATCGGCGTTGGGTCCGGGCGGGCTGACGCGTGAGCGCGCGGGCTTTGAGGTTCGAGACGTGCATCCGACGCATTACGGTCGCGTGTGTCCGATCGAAACGCCTGAAGGTCCGAACATCGGTTTGATTAACTCTCTTGCGTTGTACGCACGCACCAATGAATACGGCTTTTTGGAAACGCCGTATCGCAAAGTGGTCGACGGTGTCGCTACCGGCGAAATCGAATACTTGTCCGCGATTGATGAAGGGCAATTTGTGATCGCGCAGGCAAGTGCCACGGTGGACGCCAATAACCGATTGACCGACGAATTGGTTTCGTGTCGTCACGATAACGAATTTACGTTGTTTTCGCCGGACAAAGTGCAATACATGGATGTAGCACCCTCACAAATTGTGTCGGTGGCAACGTCGCTGATTCCGTTTTTGGAACACGACGACGCGAACCGCGCGTTGATGGGATCGAACATGCAACGGCAAGCCGTGCCGTGTCTGCGTCCCGAAAAACCGTTGGTGGGCACAGGCATCGAGCGCACGGCAGCGGTGGATTCCGGCACGATGGTGACGGCGCGCCGCGGCGGGCGTGTGGATTACGTGGACGCCACAAGAATTGTTGTGCGTGTGAACGATGACGAAACCACGGCGGGCGATGTCGGGGTTGATATTTATAATTTGGTGAAATACAAACGCTCCAACCAAAGCACGAACATCAACCAACGTCCGTTGGTGCATGTGGGCGATAACATTTTGCGTGGCGACGTGATCGCGGACGGCGCGTCCACCGATATGGGGGAATTGGCGCTGGGGCAAAACATGTTGGTCGCGTTCATGCCTTGGAACGGTTATAACTACGAAGATTCCATCTTGGTTTCCGAACGCATCGTGGCGGATGATCGTTATACCTCGATCCACATTGAAGAATTAACGGTGGTGGCGCGTGATACCAAACTAGGCTCGGAAGAATTAACGCGCGACGTGCCGTCGTTGGGAGACGCGCAGTTATCGCGTTTGGACGAAGCCGGCATTGTGTACATCGGCGCGGAAGTCGAAGCGGGCGATGTGTTGGTCGGGAAAGTCACCCCGAAAGGCGAAACACAATTAACGCCGGAGGAAAAACTCTTGCGCGCCATCTTCGGCGAGAAAGCCTCGGATGTCAAAGACACCAGTCTTCGTGTTCCCTCCGGCATGGCAGGGACGGTCATTGACGTTCAGGTGTTCACGCGCGAAGGTTTGAAACGCGATTCACGCGCACAACAAATCATCGACCAAGAATTAAAAAGCTATCGTCTTGATTTAAACGATCAATTGCGGATTGTTGAAGACGACGCCTTTGCCCGCTTGGAGCGTTTGTTGGTGGGCAAAACCGTCAACGGTGGTCCGAACAAAATTCCCAAAGGCGAAAAGGTCACGCAGAGTTATTTGTTGTCCACGCCGCGCCACGATTGGTTTGATATTCGTATGGCGGATGACGCCACCGCAAAGCAGTTAGAGGCAATCAAAGATGCTTTATCGCAAATGCGTGTTCGTTTTGACGAAGAGTTTGAAATCAAAAAACGCAAATTAACGCAAGGGGACGAATTGCCGCCCGGCGTTCAAAAGATGGCGAAAGTTTATGTGGCGGTGAAACGTCGTTTGCAAGCCGGTGACAAAATGGCGGGTCGTCACGGTAATAAAGGCGTGGTCTCGAAGATTGTGGCGGTGGAAGACATGCCGCACACCTTAGATGGTCGCCCTGTGGATATTGTATTAAATCCCTTGGGTGTGCCTTCACGGATGAACATCGGTCAGATTCTCGAAGTGCATTTGGGTTGGGCGGCGAAGTCTTTGGGCGAACAAGTGGACATGATGATCCGAAATTACGCGCATGCGCGTGAAATTCGCTCGGCGCTGGAAAAAATCTATAACGGTATCGGCACCAAAGAATCGTTAGATTCGTTGTCGGATGTGGAGTTGGTCAACATGGCGCAAAACCTGCGCAAAGGTATTCCGTTTGCCACGCCGGTGTTTGATGGCGCGAACCAAAGCGAAATTAAACACATGTTGAAATTGGCGCGTTTGCCTTCCTCCGGTCAGATCACGTTGTACGACGGACGCACCGGTGAGCCGTTTGATCGTCCGGTCACGATCGGCTACATGCACATGTTAAAACTGCACCACTTGGTGGACGACAAAATGCACTCGCGTTCCACCGGTCCTTACAGTTTGGTGACGCAGCAGCCCTTGGGCGGTAAAGCGCAGTTTGGCGGACAACGTTTCGGTGAAATGGAAGTCTGGGCGTTGGAGGCTTATGGCGCGTCGCATATCTTGCAAGAAATGCTGACCGTAAAATCGGATGACGTTTCCGGTCGCACTAAAGTCTATGAAAGTATTGTCAAAGGAGATCACAAAATCGAGGCAGGAATGCCTGAATCGTTCAACGTGTTGTTAAAAGAAATTCGCGCGTTGGCGATTGATATGGATACGGAAACCAAATCGTAAACCGATCATAAAGGTGAATCACGAATTGGGATAGATTTATTTGCCGCGCTTTAAAAACGCGCGGTAATCAAACAAAGCGGAGCAATCATGGCTATAGATTATGCGGAAATACATCGGCAGTTACACAAGAACAAGGATAAGGAATTTGACTCGATTAAAGTCGGGTTAGCCTCTCCTGAAAAAATTCGTTCTTGGTCGTATGGCGAGGTCAAAAAACCCGAAACGATTAACTATCGTACTTTCAAACCGGAGCGCGACGGTTTATTCTGCGCGAAGATATTCGGACCCATCAAAGATTACGAATGCTTGTGCGGCAAGTATAAGCGTTTGAAACATCGCGGCGTGATTTGTGAGCGTTGCGGGGTTGAGGTCACGTTGACCAAAGAGCGTCGGGTTCGTGAAGGTCACATTGAGCTGGCGAGCCCTGTCGCACACATTTGGTTTTTAAAGAGCTTACCCTCGCGTTTGGGGATGGTGTTGGATATGGCGTTGCGCGACATTGAGCGTGTGTTGTACTTTGAAGCGTATGTCGTGACGGATCCGGGGATGACCTCGTTGAATCGCGGTCAGCTTTTAACCGAAGACGATTATCAGGCAAAGTACGATCAATACAACGGAGACTTTCAAGCGAGCATGGGCGCGGAAGGCATTCGTGATTTGTTGAAGAGTTTAAACATTGTCAACGAAGCCGAAACATTGCGCAAAGAATTAGAGGCAACGCAATCCGAAGCTAAAGTCAAAAAAATCGCCAAACGTTTAAAAGTCTTGGAAGCGTTTTTGAAGTCCGGCATTAAACCTGAGTGGATGATTCTCGAAGTGTTGCCGGTGTTGCCGCCGGAGTTGCGTCCTTTGGTGCCATTGGACGGCGGACGTTTTGCCACCTCAGACTTAAACGATCTTTATCGTCGCGTGATTAACCGCAACAATCGTTTAAGAAGGCTATTGGAGTTAAAAGCACCGGACATCATCGTCAGAAACGAAAAGCGGATGTTGCAGGAAGCGGTGGATTCTTTATTGGACAACGGTCGCCGCGGAAAGGCGATGACCGGCGCGAACAAGCGTCCGTTGAAATCGCTGGCTGACATGATCAAAGGGAAGGGCGGGCGCTTCCGTCAAAACTTATTAGGCAAGCGCGTTGACTACTCCGGTCGTTCGGTGATTGTGGTGGGTCCTCAATTAAAACTGCATCAATGCGGTTTGCCGAAATTGATGGCGTTGGAGCTATTTAAACCTTTCATCTTCAACAAATTGGAAGAGATGAACTTGGCGACAACCATCAAAGCCGCCAAGAAAATGGTGGAAAATCACGAGCCGATTGTTTGGGATTTCTTGGAAGAAGTGATTCGTGAACATCCGGTCTTGTTGAACCGCGCACCGACCTTGCACCGCTTGGGGATTCAAGCGTTTGAACCCGTGCTGATTGAAGGCAAAGCGATACAGCTTCATCCTTTGGTGTGTACGGCGTTTAACGCGGACTTCGACGGCGACCAAATGGCGGTACACGTTCCTTTGTCGATTGAAGCGCAAATGGAAGCGCGAACATTAATGTTGGCGTCGAACAATGTGTTGTTGCCCTCCAACGGTGAGCCGTGTATTGTGCCTTCGCAAGATATTGTGTTGGGGCTTTACTACGCCACGCGCGAGAAGATCGGCGCACGCGGGGAAGGCATGATGTTTTCGGATGTGGCGGAAGTGTTGCGCGCCTATGAAAACAAAGAGGCAGACCTTCACGCCAAAGTGTTGGTCAGAATCACCGAGACGTATAAAACCGCCGGCGGGCAATTACAGGAAAGAATCGTGCGCTACGATACCACCGTGGGTCGCGCGTTATTGTCTGAAATTCTGCCGCCCGGCATGTCTTTTTCTGCCATCAACAAACCGTTGAAGAAAAAAGAAATTTCTAAACTCATCAACATGAGTTTCCACGCCTGCGGTTTGCGTGAAACCGTGATCTTCGCGGATAAACTCATGCAGCAAGGTTATGCGTTGGCAACCCGTTGCGGCATTTCGTTTGCGGCGGACGACATGATTGTGCCGCCTGAAAAACGCGCCATCATCGAGCAAGCCGAGAAAGAGGTCAAAGAGATTCAAACGCAATACACTTCCGGCTTGGTGACGCAAGGCGAACGCTACAACAAAGTGATTGATATTTGGGGGCGTGCCGGTGATGAAATTGCCAAGGCGATGATGTTGCAGTTGAGCAAAATGGAAGTGACCACGCGCAAGGGTGAGAAAGTCATTCAAGACTCGTTTAACGCGATCTACATGATGGCAGACTCCGGCGCGCGGGGTTCGGCGGCGCAGATTCGTCAGTTAGCGGGGATGCGCGGATTGATGGCGCGTCCTGACGGTTCGATTATCGAAACGCCGATTACCGCAAACTTCAGTGAAGGTTTGAACGTGTTGCAATACTTCATCTCCACACACGGCGCGCGTAAAGGTCTTGCCGATACGGCGTTAAAAACCGCAAACTCCGGTTATTTAACGCGCCGTTTGGTGGATGTGACGCAAGATTTGGTCGTGACCGAAGACGATTGCGGAACGCGCAAAGGCGTGTTGTTGCAATCTTTGATGGAAGGCGGCGAAGTCATCGAGCCCTTGCGCGATCGTATTTTAGGTCGTGTGGCCGCGATAGATATTGTTCATCCCGAAACGCAAGTCACGCTTTACGAAGCGGGAACCTTGTTGGGTGAAGAAGAAGTCGGCGAGATTGAAAAGCTCGGCATTGATGCCGTGAAAGTTCGCGCGCCGTTGACCTGCGAAACGCGCTATGGGCTTTGCGCCAAATGTTATGGACGGGATTTGGGTCGCGGGCAATTAGTCAACGTCGGTGAGGCGGTGGGCGTGATTGCCGCGCAGTCCATCGGTGAACCCGGAACCCAGCTGACGATGCGGACATTCCACATCGG
Organism: Burkholderiales bacterium; assembly: GCA_031257235.1. Classification (GTDB taxonomy): domain Bacteria; phylum Pseudomonadota; class Gammaproteobacteria; order Burkholderiales; family Casimicrobiaceae; genus UBA931. Next base: position 7,397 of record JAIRPA010000218.1, read on the forward strand.
GGGCGCGGCATCCCGTACCGCGGCGGTCTCGCAAATCGAATCGAAGTCTTCCGGTCGTGTGCGTTTCTCGTCGCAATTGCGTTTTGTCACCAACGCTAAAGGCGAGATGGTCGTCATCGCGCGTTCCGGTGAAATCTCGATTGCGGATGATAACGGGCGCGAACGTGAACGCCATAAGATTCCTTACGGCGCGAAGCTGTTGGTCAACGACGGCGAAGTGCAAAAAGGCGGGCGGCAGTTGGCGCAGTGGGATGCCACCGCGCGTCCGATCATTGCCGAGTACGCCGGTCGTGTGAAGTTTGAGAATGTGGAAGAAGGCGTGACCGTTGCCAAACAGGTGGACGACGTGACGGGCTTGTCCACGTTGGTGGTGATTGATCCCAAACGTCGCGCGGGCAGCGGCAACGCCTCGAAGGGGTTGCGTCCGCAGGTGAAGTTCTTAGATGAGTCCGGCAGTGAAATCTGTATTACCGGCACGGAGCAACCGGTCTCGATCACGTTCCAATTAGGGTCGGTGATCACCATCAAAGAAGGGCAAGACATCAAAGTCGGTGAAGTGCTGGCGCGTATCCCGCAAGAAACCTCGAAGACGCGCGATATTACCGGCGGTCTGCCGCGTGTAGCGGAGTTGTTTGAAGCTCGCGCACCGAAAGATAAAGGGATGTTGGCGGAAGTCACCGGCACGGTCTCTTTTGGTAAAGACACGAAAGGCAAACAGCGTTTGGTGATTACCGATACCGACGGAAAAGCGCATGAAGAGCTGATCCCGAAAGACAAACACGTGATGGCGCACGACGGACAAGTCGTGAACAAAGGCGAAATGATTGTCGACGGTCCGGCGGATCCGCACGATATTCTCCGCTTGTTGGGCATTGAAGCGCTTGCGCGTTATATCACCGACGAAGTGCAAGATGTTTATCGCTTACAAGGCGTGAAGATCAACGACAAACATATTGAAGTCATCGTGCGGCAGATGCTCAAAAAGGTCACCATTCTCGACGCCGGAGGAACATCCTTCCTTGTGGGCGAACAAGTGGACAAAATGGAATTCCGATCGGAAAACGAGAAAGCCAAGGTTGAAAACCGTCAACCGGCGACAGCCGAACCTCTGGTGCTCGGCATCACCCAGGCTTCACTGACGACTTCTTCTTTCA
>JAIRPA010000008.1 GCA_031257235.1 Burkholderiales bacterium
TTTTTGATTGGCGCCTTTGACCAAATGGGTGGCGATTTCCGTTAAAGGGTCGCGCGCCATATGCTCCAAAGTGTTGGCAATGTGCTTGGTTGCCAGCATATCGGTCAGCCCGTCCGAACACATCAAAAAGACATCTCCGGGCATGATTTCAAATTCCGCAATATCCACCTGAATGAACCGCTCCACCCCCAAGGCGCGGGTGACTAAGTTTTTGCGGGGAAATTCATCGGCGTATTCTTCTTTCCATTCGTCGTTATCAATTTGCTCTTGCAACAAGGAATGGTCGCGCGTGAGTTGTAACAACTGCTTCCCGCGCCAACGATAAGCACGCGAATCGCCCACGTGCGCGATGGCAATGCGTTGTACGGAAAGCGCCGCCGCAACGATGGTGGTTCCCATGCCTTCGCATTCGGGTTCGTTTAAGGCGGACTCATAAACGATTCGATTGGCATTGACGATTTGTTCACGCAAATAAAGCGTGACATCCATTAAGCCGTTTTGAACATTGAGCGTACCGTTGCGAAAATTATCGCCGGAGGTTTTGATGGCTTCTTTAAAGCCTTGAACCACGATGTCCACCGCAAGACGCGACGCGACCTCGCCCGCGTTGTACCCGCCCATGCCGTCAGCCAAAACCGCCAAGCCCAATTCCGCGTTTTCAAAAACGGTATCTTCGTTATGATTGCGCACTAAACCGCGATCGGTCAGCGCCACAGATTCCAACAGCAACGAGCGGACATTGGACATGAGTTAAAGAGAGCGGAAACGCAAAATCGGCATCATAACATAACATTCAATCAATGTAAGAGTTAGGCGTTTTGAATAAAACGTCAAAACGAAAAAACCTTCTTTTTGCCGGCGTCAATTCCCCAAAGACATGTGCGGGGCTTGATCCGGTGTCGCGGGGAGACCCCTTCGATTTTTTGTAAAAAAAGCGAAGGCCGGGAGGCTTACAATGTTTCCGAATTGTGAAGTCGGTGCAAAAAAAAGACAGCCGCCGACAATGCCCGAGAAAAAATGACGCTTTCCATTTATCGAAAAGCGGCAAGGTGGTAGGATTGGGGCGGTAATCGGCTTTAAAAGCGGGCGGCTTTTCCGTTCTGCAAGCGCGGTTTTCTTAGCCTTTGAGGTGTCTTATGAAATCTTTAAAACGTAGAACTATTCTTTTTTTGGCGCTTTTTTCGGCGATGGTTGCCGGCGGTTGCGCGTCCTTAACTTCGGATGACCCGCGTAGCTCCTACCGCAGTGAGCTCTGGTGGTTGGGATCGTCCAACACCACACAGGCCTCTTGGCCTGCCGCGGAAGTGACAGATTTGCGTCCGATGCCGGTTGAATCTATTCCCGATCGTGCATTCTCCGGTGGAGCGAACGAGAGAACGCCGAACTGGCCTCCGATCATCGAACCGCCTGAAAAACAATAATCTCTTCTCTTCTTCCTGTAAGACAAAAAACGGCACTTTCGTGCCGTTTTTTTTGCGGGGGCGGGGATCAGGAATCAGAGGTCAGGAATCAGGGATCAGAGCACCGTCATTTAAGCGCGCCGCCGATCTACTGCCACACAATCACGTTGGCGTACCACGTGACCAGAATGAACACGCCAAAACCGATTCGATACCACGCAAAAGGAATGAAATCGTGGCAACTGATGTAACGCAGTAACCAGCGCACACAGAAAAACGCCGAGATGAACGCAAAGACAAAGCCCACCGCCAAAAACAGACTGTCGTGCAACGAGGAAAGCATTTTCCCGTCTTTCCACAACGAGTAAAACGTCGCGGCAAACATCACGGGAATCGCCAAGAAAAACGAAAACTCCGTCGCGGCAACTCGAGAGAAACCAAACAGCATCGCACCGATGATGGTGGAGCCGGAGCGCGACGTTCCCGGAATCAACGCAAACACCTGTGCCAGCCCGACTTTTAACGCATCCGTCCAACGAATGTCGTCCGTACTTTGAATCCGAACCGCGTTCGCGCTCCGACGATAACGCTTCTCGGCGATAAAAATAACGATCGCGCCGACAATCAACGCGCACGCAACCGGCACCGGCGCAAACAAATAATGTTCAAGCGTCTCTTTCAGAAGAACACCGACAATCGACGCCGGCAACATCGCCACCAAAAGATTGACGATCAAACGACGCGACGCCGAAGACGTGTGTAAAGTCAGCGCCACATGGATGAGCCGCGCGCGATATTCCCAACAAACGGCGAGAATCGCACCTAATTGAATCGAGATAAAAAAAGTTGCGTAATTGTCGGCGGTATAACCAAAAGGCGCTCCCGCAACAATCAAATGACCGGTGGAGGAAATCGGTAAAAATTCGGTGATGCCTTCAACAATGCCCAAAAAGACGGCGAAAAGAAAATCCATAGCCACAAATTCCGCTAGAAAAAGCAAAGATTATACTCGTGCCGCGCCCTCATTCCCGAAAGGAGGTCATTTTTGAGGCAAATACGCACACGTCACCGTCACGCTCAAGCCTTTGCCGTCCAAGCCCTCGCCAAAGGTCAGGGTGCCGCGATGAAGTTCGGCAATGCGTTTGACAATCGAAAGCCCCAATCCGCTGCCGGTCTTCCCGGTACCCAACACGCGATAAAACCGATTCGCCAGCTGCGCATAATGCTCCGGCGGGACGCCCACGCCGTTGTCGGCAACGGTCAGCGTTAATCCCGTCTCTTTAACCCCGGCGCTCACTTCAATCTTGCCGCCTTGTTCGGTATAAATCAGCGCGTTCTCGATTAAATTGCGCAAGGCAATACCCAATAATCCGGGATTAACGCGCGCCAATAAATCCGGGGGAATCGTGTGGGTTAAAGAAATACCCTTTTGCCGCGCAACTTCCCGATGCGGCGCTAACCAGCCTTCCACATAATCGGCAAGCGCGATCTCTTCTTCCGTGATCGGGTGAATATCATCGTTTAAAGGATCAAGCCGCGCCAACTGCAAAAGCTGTTCGATCAAAGACGTGGCTCGGTTGATGTCCGTCGTCAACGCCAAAAGTGCCGGCTCCACTTCAGGGTATTGTCGTTTTAAAAGTTGCGCTTTCATCGCAAGCGCCGATAATGGCGTGCGCAATTCATGCGCGGCGTCAGAGGTAAACCGCTGTTCGGCTTCAAGCGCGCGCGACAATCGGGGCAACATGGCATTGATGGAACCGACCAACGGCGATAATTCGCCGGGTAGCTTTTCGATTTGAATCGGCGACAAATCGCGCGGCGACTTTTGCGTGACCAACGCCGTGACCTGATTCAACGGCGCCATTAACTTACGAGACACCCAAACCTGCACGCCCGCAAAAATCAAAAAAAGAATGAACGCGGGTAAC
>JAIRPA010000045.1 GCA_031257235.1 Burkholderiales bacterium
TCCTTTCGTCAAAAATGTTTCCAATCCCAAAGATTCCGAAAGGGCGCGGGCGGCGTTTTGGGCTTCCTTGAGTGTTTTATAAGCCCCGACGTAAACACGAAACTTTTTGTCGGCGCGCATTTCAAGACGCGCTTTGAAACGATTACCATCGAGAGACTGTTTGACGTAAGAAAAAAACGATTCCGCGTTGGCGCGATTTTGGAACACGCCTAATTGAACGATGTATCCGCTCTTGCCGGCGGCTTGCACCGGAGCGTCTTGCGGCGTTTGAACCACCGTGGTGCTTGCCGGCGCTAATTTGTCGGAAGGCGAATACTTCGCGCCTTCGGGGAATACCGTTTCAATTTCAACCTCCGCCGTGCCTTGCTCCGAAAAACCCAGCTTATAAGCGGCGGCGTAAGAAAGATCAATCACGCGCTGATATAAAAAAGGGCCTCGATCATTGACGCGGACGATCACGCTTTTGGCGGACTTTTCGCCATTGACGATACGTGTCACTCGGACAAAAGAAGGCAGAGGTAAGGTCGGGTGCGCGGCGGTCATGGCGTACATATCGTAAGTTTCGCCAAGCGCTGTTTTGCTTCCGTGAAATTTTTGCCCGTACCAAGACGCGATGCCTCGCGCGCGATAAGGACGCAATTCCGTCATCGGAACATATTGCACGCCCATGATCGAATAAGGACGAGACGCGGAACGGCTGATCGGTTCGTTTTGGGGAACGGCATCAGGGACCGTGCTCAAATCAAAAGGCGTGGACGCCGGCGCTGAATCGGTGACGGTATCCGTCTCCGGAGAAGAAGGGGATACCGAACACGCCGAAAGCGCGATGCAAAGGCACGACCATAAAACTCCACCCCGTATTTTTCGGAAAAGCATTTGGGTTGACTCCTCAAATCAATGAATGGTACTTAAAACCCGATAGATTAACCTTTTTGAGTAAAACATTGAACGGTCGGGGAATCAGAGGTCAGGAATCGGGAATCAGAGGTTCGGGAATCAGGAATCAGAGCCGTCGTTCTGCGCGTAGCCTGCGAAAAGTAAGCGAAGTCGCAGAATCCACGTCGCCCTTTCCACAAAAAATCGTCGGGGTCGCCCCGCGATTTTTTGGAAATTTACACCGCCCAAAAGTAGGTTTTCACTTTTGGGCGTTCCACAAAAGAGTGCTTTTTTATTCGGCAAAAAGTATCACTTTTGGCCGTGACGCACGTCCGTCACCCGTGCTTTGGCACTGCCGCGGGCGAGTGTTAATTGCAACGAATCGTTCACCGCGACTTTGTCGGCATCGGTGACAATGGCGCCGGACGCATCAGACACAATCGCATACCCGCGCCACAAAACCGCCTCCGGGTTTAAAAGCGTCAAGCGATCCGATAAGGCGTTTAACTGTTCCGATTCCCGCGAAAACCGCGCGGCGGCATTGCGCCATGTGTATAACGCTCGCTCGGTTTGATCGGCGCGAATGCGTGCAATCACCCGCCATGCGCGGCTGAGTCGGTTTGCCTTGTCACGCAGGGCTTCGCTTTTTTCGGCAAGCATCGTCATCGGCGATTTTAAATGCCGCTCCATGTCGTCGCATCGTTCTTCGGCGCGACGGATGATGTTTTTGATGTCGCGCAAAAGTCTTGCGCCGCGTTGCGTGGCTTCATCTCTTAATACGGCTAACTCCGGAGAGGCAAGCATGGCGGCAGCCGTGGGCGTTGCCGCGCGACAATCGGCGACAAAGTCGGTCAAGGTGGTGTCGGTCTCGTGGCCGACGCCGGAGATGACCGGCAAGGCTGATGAGGCAACGGCGCGGACAACGGCTTCTTCATTAAATGCCCATAAGTCTTCCAGCGATCCGCCGCCCCGCGCCACGATCAAAACTTCGGTGCCGTCTTTTGCCTGCCGCGCGGAGGCGGTGGCAATGGCGCGTGCGACCGATTCCGCCGCGCCTTCACCCTGCACGAGCGTGGGGTAAATCACGACGGCGATGTTCGGATTTCTGCGTTTTAAGGTGATCACAATATCGCGCACGGCAGCACCGATAGGGGAGGTGACGACACCGATACCCCTCGGAAACGCGGGGATGGCGCGTTTTTTATCGGGTGAAAATAAACCTTCCGCCTCAAAGCGGGCTTTTAATCGCAAAAAACGCTCGTATAACGCGCCTTGCCCTGAAAGTTTGAGCGCGGAAATGTTTAACTGCAATTCGCCGCGGGCTTCAAAAACAGTAGCACTCGCACGGGCATCGACGCGCATTCCGTCGCGCAGAGATTCCGAGGTGAGTCGCAATTGCTGCGCTTTGTGCCGCCACAGGGTGCAACGAACTTGTGCGGCATCGTCTTTGAGCACGAAATAAAAATGACCGGACGCCGCGCGGGTCAAGCCGGAAATTTCGCCGGAGACCCAAACGTCGCCCAAATGCCCCTCCAAGAGTGAGCGCGCGCGCGCAATCAATTGCGACACCGTAAAGTTCAAAGGTTCGGAAGAAAATAGATCGTTCATGGCGGCGGTTCAAAGGTAAAGCGGTATTGTAAATCAGGAATCAGGGGTCAGAGGTTCGGCAAAAAGTGAAAACCTACACTCGCGGGTTCGGCAAAAAGTGTTACTTTTTGCCGGTTAAAACTACCAAAAAATCGCGGGGGGACCCCGACGATTTTTTGTAGGAACGGCGAATGTTGCAAACCCCCGGCTACTTCGTAGCCACCCCCTTTTATAAAGGGGGCTGGATTCTGCGACTTCGCTACGCTACGCGCAGAATGACGACGCTCTGATCCCTGACATCTGATTCCTGAAGCGCAGAATCCGCATCCACGAAATGGCGGACAACTGTTGCCAAGGACACTTAATCTTTAACAGGGTTTTTGTATGCTTCATTTTTTTTCACAACGAAGAAAAGATCATGAAAAACCAACTGATTATTTTAGGCATTCTTGTCGCAATAGGGTTGACCGCGTGTGGCGGCGGCGACAACAAAGATAAAAACGATAAAAAATGCGAGGCATTCGACGGAGCCATCGCCGGCGTCTTTAAATATAAATCTAACTCGATGGCGTCTCCGACGGCCATGAATCTCGTCATCACAGAGACCGGCGTTTTTTTCGCCACAGAGTATCGTTATGAAAACGGGACACGTGTTCCCATGTTTTATCACGGGAAAGTTTGTGGTAGCGCCGGTCACTATAAAACCCAAGAAATCACGGCTTACGATTTAGGTAAGCCGCTTCAATCAAAATATAATTTTACGGTGGCAGGCGATGGCGGCAACATCGTGGTTGTCAATACAACATTAAAAAATCTGCCGACACGCGCTTACACCACCGAGCGTGTCACGATGGCCACTCACGGTTATGAGTTTAACTATGCCGCGTCAAACACAAGTGCCGTCGGCAATTATCGCTCGTTCGTCTTTTACGGAGACGGCAAATTAAAAGAGAACGGAGGCGCAATAGTCTTTTCCGAGCAAAACGAATCGCTGCGAATAAAAACCAATCTTTTTCCTTGCAACGACGATAAAACCTGTATTTGGGAAATCAACGCCACACCTTCGGCAACCAAAAATTACTATAACGTTACCGCAAAATTAGATCGGTCAAAATCGGTTCATGTCTTCGACAAGGGCATCGGCGTGTACGTGGACGGAGAGTTTTATCTGTTTGGAAAAAGCAATAAGCTCGCGTTTAATCTCATCGCGGAAAGATAGGGGACGCCCAAAAGTAAACCCCTACTTTTGGGCGGTTGGATATTTCCAAAAAAGTACCGGCGAAGCCGGATACTTTTTTGTGGGGAACGGCGGTGCGGGACGCCGAGGGCGGCGTCCCCTTGGCTGATCACTGATCCCTGCCCCCAAGCACCGAGAAGCCGTAAAACGTTTTGTATAAGTCAAATAGTTTAGGATAAATACTTTGCATGTTATCGGGGGCAACAAAAAATAATTCCGACAGCACCGCAAAAAATTCGGCAGGGCTTTCGCCGGCGTAAGGATCAATGGCGCGGTAAGGCGCTTTTGTGCCGTGGGCGCAAAAATCGTGGTAAGCCTCCATCAAGGTGTCCCGCCATATTTGAGGAGTCAGCCCCGGCGGCAGAGGAGGGTTGCCGTCGGCGTCCCCGTTGAGCATGTCGATTTTGTGCGCAAATTCGTGAATCACCACATTGGTCGGCGGCAGGTCGTCTTCCGGCATTAAAGCCTTACCGGCGTGGGTGGCGTTGTGAATGGATTGCCATGAGAGAATCACCGGTCCCGCCGGCATCGCTTCGCCTAAAATCGGCTCGTTGTCTTGGTGAACGATGCCCCATTCGTCTTCCCATTCGGCGGGGGAAATAAAATCCGACGAATACAAAATCACGGTTTTAAACCCGGCGTACCAGCCCAAACCACGAACCAAAATCGGCACGGCGGCTTGTGCCGCCACGAGGGTGCGAATCAAGGGCGTGACACAAAAACCTTGGGCGCCGCCAATGGTTTTATCACATAAGAAAAGCACGGTTTGTTCGCGCAAACGCGCCAGCATCGCGGGCGTCCAGCACGAAAGAAAGGGAAGGGAGTTTATCGCCTCTTGCCACAGCGCATCCGGCAGCGCGTAGCGTTTAAGTATTCTGCGCGTTTTAAAGCGGGCAAAACGCTCATATAGATTCATCAATCGGACCCAATAACCGTTGTGCTTCCTGATCGGGCAGGGTTTCCACGCTTTTGAGCGCGCGTCGGATGGTGTTGGTGCGCGCGCCGGCAAGCCGGTCTAACTCGCTTTTTGCCTGATCCAGCCTTTCACCGGTTTTTGCCAATACCTCGCCGAATTTTTGGAACTCCGTTTTGACCGCCGCGAGCACTTTCCATACCTCGCCGGAACGTTGTTCGATGGCAAGCGTGCGGAAGCCCATTTGCAAACTGTTCAACATGGCAATTAAGGTGTTGGGTCCTGCCAGCATCACACGAAGGTCACGCTGGATTTCTTCGTTCAACCCGCGACGCGCCATAATCTCCGCATACAAGCCTTCGGTGGGGACAAACAAAATGGCAAAGTCTGTGGTATGGGGCGACGCAATGTATTTTTCACGAATGGTTTTCGCCGAATTACGTATAAATGTTTCTAATTGCTTGCGCTCTTTTTCGGCGGCGTTTTTATCGGCGTTTTCTAAGGCTTCTTGCAGACGACGCCAATTTTCCATAGGAAATTTGGCGTCAATCGGCAGACGGCACACTGTGTCGGCGTCCCGACCGGGAAGACGAATCGCAAATTCAACCCGATCGTTACTGCCCGGAATGGTGGCGACGTTTTCATCGTACTGTTGCGGAGTCAAGACATCCGCCAGCAATGCCGATAATTGGACTTCCCCCCACGTGCCGCGGTCTTTGACGTTTGTTAATACGCGCTTTAAATCACCGACCCCGACCGCCAGATTTTGCATTTCGCCCAAGCCCTTATAAACCTGCTCCAAACGATCCGCGACTTGTTTGAACGATTCCCCCAATCTTGCCTCTAAGGTGGATTGTAGTTTTTCGTCAACGGTCACGCGCATTTGTTCGAGCTTTTGCGCGTTATCGTTTCTTAACAGATCAAGCCGTTCTTCCAAACTTTTACGAATCGCTTCTAATTTTTGTTCTGAGGAAAGGGTTAATTGGGACAATTGTTTTTCAAAGCGTGTCCACAATTCTTGTTGGGATTGTAATTGCGTGGCGAGTTTTTGTTCGCCGACTTGAGCCTGTTGATGCAGCTGCGTGGAAAGTTCATTTCTTTGTGTGGCTAAGTCTTGATGAATGTCGCGCTCAAGTTTGTCGTATTGCGTGAAAAGAGATTGTAATAGTGTACTGATGCCGATGGTTTCACGCAGAGCATGCGCCAAGCGAAAGGACAAGATCACGACAAAAATCAGCGTGATCGCCACCATGATCACTAAGGCAATATTGATATAAAAGAGCGTGTCCATGTATCCGTTAAGAGGTTAATAAGAGGGTAAAAGCGCGGGGTCGTACGTTTGTTTTTTCGGTGAAACTTTTCAAACCGCGGCAACCTTTGTCAACAATAGTTAATGGTGTGCGTATCCGTTTGCCCCCTTTTAAAACATTTGAAAAAAAGGGGGAGGGACGGATTGCGTTACAGAAGCGCGGCTTTGACTTTGGCGGAGACGGCCGTTAAATCCGCGCGACCCGCCAATTGGGGTTTTAACACCGCCATGACTTTGCCGATGCCTGCCATGCCTTGGGCGCCGGTTTCGGCAAGGGCTTTGGCGATTGCCGCGTCAATGTCGGCTTCGCCCAACGGTTGGGGCATGTAATTTAAAAGCAACAAAACTTCCGCTTGTTCCGCGGCGGCTAAATCCGCACGACCACCTTTTTCATATTGCGCGGCAGAGTCTTTGCGTTGTTTGATCATTTTGTCGATGACGGCAATGATGTCCGCGTCGGAGGCAGTCGGGGTTTCGGTTTCCGTGCGTTTGTCGATTTCCCATTTTTTGATTTCCGCCAACGCCATGCGGATCGTGTTCAGACGCGCGGCGTCTTTGGCGCGCATCGCTTCTTTCATGTGTTCGGTAAGAGTGGCTTTAAGAGACATGTCAATTCCTAAGGGCTTTTTGTTAAAGGGGGAATGATACCGCATCAGGGAGACGCCCAAAAGTAAACCCCTACTTTTGGGCGGTAGAAGTTAGCAAAAAAGCACAGGACAACCTTTGGTTGGGGCGGAACTTACTTTGTGAAACAAAGTTAGTGGAGACCAAAACCCTGATGATTTTTTGTAGGAACGGCGTTTCTGATTCCTGACTTCTGATTCCTGAAACCCTGATTCCTGACCTCTGACCCCTGATACATATGCGCTTCGTACAACATTTTTATTTTCATAGAGGAAAAGCGCGTTTTTGATCTTCCAAACCATGAAAAATAAGGGTATAGTCTGCCCGATGAGACAACAAACCCATAGACAGGAGGGGTCTCAGAAAACGCGAAGCGTGTTCGCTTCTTATTACTCCTATAGACACAGAGGAAGGAAAATCATGGCAGTAGCTAAAAAACCCGTAAAGAAAACCGCAAAAAAAGCAGTCGCTAAAAAAGCTCCGGCGAAAAAAGTTGTGAAGAAAGCCGCCGCGAAAAAAGCACCGGCAAAGAAAGTCGTGAAGAAAGCCGCCGCGAAAAAAGCGCCGGCAAAGAAAGTTGTGAAGAAAGCCGTTGCGAAAAAAGCGCCGGCGAAAAAAGTTGTGAAGAAAGCCGCCGCGAAAAAAGCGGCTAAAAAACCGGCAACCAAACGCGCACCGAATCCGGCGTTCATGAAACCGATGACGCCGACGCCCGCGCTTGCGGCAGTTGTTGGCGCGGCACCTTTACCGCGCACTGAAGTCACCAAGAAAGTTTGGGAATACATCAGAAAAAACAAACTGCAAGACCAAGTCAACAAACGCAACATCAATGCTGACGATAAATTAAAAGTTATTTTCGGCAAAAACCAAGTCTCGATGTTTGAAATGACCAAATTGATTTCAAATAACCTGAAGTAAACGAGCTTGGCTCAACAAAAACCGTGGCGTTTACGCCACGTTTTTTTTCGTCGCAAAACTCTTTTTTAAGACCCACGCGCCCTTTCCGATAGGGCGCTTGATGATCGTCATCTCCACGGAGGGGGGGCGCAAATATAGTGGAGGCTAAACTTGATTGATCCAAACATTGAGTTTTGCACAAAGCGCCTCTGCTTCATGTCGAGGCGTAAAAGTCCGCTCTCTACGCCAAAATAAAACATCCGTCAATGCGTATGTCGCAAACGTTGCAATACGTTACCTCTTTGTCGCTTTTTTTCTTGTCAAAAGTCAAATCGCTCGTTTAAGATGACCTTCCCCCTATCAGCGGAGTATTGTAATGTCTTCCCCCAGACTAGACGATGCGCCACGAATGTTGTTGATGAGTGCCGCGCGCTACGGAAACGGTGGTTATCTCGACCATGTTGACGCCCAGTTTCACGCCCTTTTCGGCGAAAAAAAATGGAACGTTTTGTTGATTCCTTACGGGACGGTTTCTTTTACTTACGACTACGTAGAATCGCGCGCGCGCGTGGCGTTTGAGCGCACCGGTCACACCATTTCTTCGATTCATTTTGCGGCAAGTCCGCGCGCGGCCATTGAGCGCGCCGACGCGATTGCCATTTCCGACGGCAATACGTTTGCTCTTTTAAAAAGGTTGTACAACGCCAAGTTGATGGATGTGCTTCGTATGCGCATTTTGTCCGGCATTCCGCTGGTAGCCTGGGGGGCGGGCGCGAACATTGCCTGTCCTACGATTCAAACCACCAACGACATGCCGGTCGTGCAACCGCCTTCTTTTGACGCGTTGCGATTATTGCCGTTCCAAACCAACCCGCATTTCATCACGGGCAAAATGCCCGCCCACAATGAAAAAAGCCGCGAGGATCGTTTAAACGAGTTTTTAGACTTAAATCCGAACGAAGAGGTGTTGGCCATGCCCGAAGGCACGGCGTTGCTGGTAGAGGGCGCAAACGCGACGGCGTTGGGGGATTCCGCCATGTTGTGGTTCAGACAACAGCGCCGCGTCGTCCCGATTAAACCGGGGGTCACGTTTAACTTAAACTCCATCGCGGTCGGGCAGCGGTTGATGATCGTGGATAAAAACAAAACCCCGGGATCAAAAGGCGAGGCGGATTCAATGCCGGAGCCGACCTTTGCCAAGCGCGATCGTCCAAGCGATCAGGCGCCGTAAAGGTTCGTCAAAAAATGTTCCATTTTTTGCCGGTAATAATTACCAAAAAAGTACCGGCAAAGCCGGATACTTTTTTGCGTTTCAGGGATCAAGTATCAGGCATCAGAAACGTCGTCATTCTGCGCGAAGTCGCAGAATCCACGCCGCAACGCGGCGGACGCGCAAAGCGCGTCGTCATTGCGGGCTCCGACCCGCAATTCGGTTTTTCCGCCGTTTATACAAAAAACCATCAGGGTCTCCCTGTGGTTTTTTGCTGACTTCAACCGCCCAAAAGTAGGTTTTTACTTTT
>JAIRPA010000073.1 GCA_031257235.1 Burkholderiales bacterium
TCACTTTCGGGCAGTCAAAGATAACTTGCGTATTGCAAAAATGCACGCCACTCACTTTTTCGGGATGCTGATTCGGCTTCCGATATTGTTGGCAAGAAAATGGACGAGGGCGCGATGACCTCCCCTTCATCTTTTCAAACCCAACATTGGGCAAACCTCAAAGAAACCACTTCCGGTTGGGGCATCCGCATTCTGTTGACGATAGATCGCCTCTTGGGCAGAACCTTCTTTCGCGTGTGTCTTTTACCCGTCTTGCTTTGGTACATCGCCACCCAACCGATCGCGCGCGCTGCCTCTTATCAATACTTAAACAAAATCGCCGCCGTCAAAAATACGCCGCCACCCACCTTAAAAGACGTGATCCGGCATTTCATGGCGTTTGGCGAAAGCATCTTGGATAAATTCTTATTATTGAATCATCGTTTTGATGTCAGCCGTGTTTCCATTTTCGGTCAACCGATGATGCTTCAATGCGTCGCACAAAAAAAAGGTGCGTTGATCATCTGCGCGCACTTCGGCAATTTTGAGATTTGCAAAGTGCTTTCCCGAAACCATCCTGATCTTAAAATCACGATGTTGGTACACGATCGTCACGCCGTGGCGTTTAATCAACTCTTAAAAAAATCCAACCGCGCCGGTGAGCTTCAAATGATACAAGTCACCGAAATCTCGCCTTCCACCGCCATATTGTTGAAAGAAAAAATCGATCAAGGCGAGATGATCGTCATCGCGGGGGATCGTATTCCGGTCTCCGATCGTCCGCGCACGCAAAAAGCCGATTTTTTGGGAAGCCCCGCGCATTTTCCGGTCGGTGCTTACGCGCTGGCAAGTTTGTTGGGAGCGCCGATTTATTTAATGTTTGTGTATCAAACCCAAGAACGTTTTAATATTGTTTTTGAGAAAATGTCCGACGCTTTTCGACTTCCCCGAAACCATCGGGACGAGGTTTTAAAAACCATGGTCGGGCAATTTGCCGCGCGGCTGGAATACTATTGTTTGCAGGCGCCCACGCAATGGTTCAACTTTTACAACTTTTGGCAAGATAGTGACGATAGCAACGATCAAAAACCATGAACACACACCCCTTCACGCACTCACGAACGATCCTCTTTGATCATCGTTTTCTTTCGGTCAACGACATTTCTGATGTTGCCGATCGACGGGCAAACGTTGCCCTCTCCGATGATGCCGCCTTTCGCGCGCGCATTCAAAAGGGCGCGGATTATCTGGATCAATTATTGGAAAAAGAAAAGAAAATTTATGGGGTCACCACCGGCTACGGAGATTCGTGTACGGTGGATGTCCCTATGGAATTGGTCGATGATCTGCCGCATCACTTATACAGTTATCACGGGTGCGGCTTGGGCGACTATTTAACGCTTGAGCAAACGCGCGCCGTGCTTGCCGTGCGTCTTGCCTCGCTGGCTAAAGGATACTCCGGGGTGAGTGTTGCCTTACTCGAACAAATCGCGCGATTTTTACAACACGACGTTTTGCCGCTGATTCCCTCCGAAGGGTCGGTGGGTGCCAGCGGAGATTTAACGCCTTTATCGTATCTTGCCGCCACCTTGTGCGGCGAACGTGAAGTGATGTTTGAAGGCAAAATCCAGAAGGCAAAAGATGTTTTAACAACACTTCACTTATCGCCGGTTCGTCTGCGTCCCAAAGAGGGGTTAGCCTTAATGAACGGCACAGCCGTGATGACGGGGCTTGCCTGCCTTGCCTATCGCCGCGCGGAATACGTGATGACGCTTGCCGCAAGAATCACGTCCATGGCGTCGGTGGTCTTAAACGGTAATGCTTATCATTTTGATCAAACTTTATTTTTGGTGAAGCCCCACGCCGGTCAACAACAGATTGCTTCATGGATTCGTGATGATTTAAAGATCAATCTTGATCGGGAATCGCCTCCCAATCGCTTACAGGATCGTTATTCGATTCGTTGCGCGCCTCATGTGATCGGCGTTCTTGCCGATGCTTTGCCTCTTTTCAAACAATTCATCGAAAACGAATTAAACAGTGCCAACGATAATCCGATCATCGACCCCGAAGGCGAGCAGGTGTTGCACGGCGGACATTTTTACGGCGGGCACATCGCGTTTGCAATGGACAGCATGAAAAACGCAGTAGCGAATATTGCGGATTTATTGGATCGACAAATGGCGTTGATGGTGGACACACGCTACAACCAAGGCTTGCCTTCCAATCTTTCCGGCTCGTCTCAAGTGCGCGCGCAAATCAATCACGGATTAAAAGCTCTGCAAATCAGTGCTTCCGCGTGGACGGCGGAGGCTTTAAAGCTCACCATGCCCGCTTCCGTCTTTTCTCGATCGACCGAATGTCACAATCAAGATAAAGTCAGTATGGGCACCATCGCCGCGCGCGATTGTTGTCGTGTGTTGACCTTAACGGAACAAGTGGTTGCCGCCTTGCTGATCACGGTACGTCAGGGCATGGCGTTACGTTTGGCGCAAAACAACCCAACCGCCTTATCGTCTTCGTTACGCGCCATGTATGAGGCTTTATCCAAAGACATTCCCTTCATCGACGAAGATCGCAGGCTTGAGCCGGACTTGCGCCGTCTTGTGGGCAACATTCAACAAAAGGCGTGGAAACTCTATGAATAGTCAACGGTTGAATCGAAACGAAGTGAATAGTCGTTGGAAGTCGGACACAACCCTTAAAGTTCAATTTTATGATCTTGACCCGATGAATATTGTCTGGCACGGGCATTACGCGCGTTATCTTGAGGTGGCGCGTTGCGCGTTACTCAACAGTATTGCCTATGGTTACGACGAAATGCGCGCCTCCGGCTACGCTTGGCCGGTGATTGACATGCGGCTTCGTTATGTGGCGCCGGCAACTTTTGGTCAATCGCTGAACATACGCGCGGCCATCGTCGAATGGGAACACCGTTTGAAGATAGATTATCTGATCACCGATGCTGCCACCGGCAAACGGATCAACCGCGCCTCGACCACGCAAGTCGCCGTCGATGCCGCCACCGGTGAGATGTGTTTTATCTCGCCGCCCGTTCTTTTTGAAAAATTAGGTTTACCCTTCCCCGTGGAAACGCCATGAGAGCTTTTATTCTTTGTGTTTTTCTTTTGACCGGCATGAATGCGGTTGCTGCCGACGCCTTAACACAAATCGAATCGCGGTTGAAAAAACCGGAAAGGGTGTGCGGTGCGTTTGCCCAAAAAAAAGTCATGGCGCACTTAGATGCCCCCGCCCAATCTCAAGGGCGATTCTGCGTCGATAAAAATGAGGGAATTTTATGGCGCATCACCCGCCCCTATTCTTCCGCCGTGAAAATTAACGG
>JAIRPA010000061.1 GCA_031257235.1 Burkholderiales bacterium
CCAACCTTTTAGACGAACGTCAGATTGATCGTCAACGTTATATTGAAAACGTGATTCAATCTTTAAAAGAAGAATTAGATCGCGCGAATGTGAAAGCAGATGTCACCGGACGCCCGAAACATATTTATAGTATTTGGAACAAAATGCGGCGCAAGCAGGCAAGCATTGATGCCTTATACGATATTCGCGCCGTGCGGATTTTGGTCGATGATATTAAAGATTGTTATACCGCGTTGGGGATTGTTCACAATTTATGGACGCCTTTGCCGCGCGAGTTTGATGATTATATTGCCAAGCCTAAAGCCAACAACTATCGCTCATTGCACACGGCGGTGATTGGTCCTGAAGGCAAGTCCGTTGAGGTGCAGATCAGAACGTGGGACATGCACCGCCATTCGGAATACGGGGTTGCCGCGCATTGGCGTTATAAAGAAAAAAGTTACGCGCAAAAAAACACGGTGAAAAACGAGGCGGGGTTTGAACAAAAAATTGCATGGTTGCGTCAGATTCTCGAATGGAAAGATTTAATTGCCGATGATAACGAAGTGTTATCCGCGTTCAAAAGCAGTTTATTCACGGAAACCATTTATGTTTTAACGCCTCAAGGGAAAGTCATTGATCTTCCCGCCGGCGCCACGCCGATTGATTTTGCGTACGCCTTGCATTCCAATTTAGGGCATGTTTGCCGCGGCGCGCGTGTGAACGGTCAAATGGTGCCGTTGAACTTCACCTTAAAAAACGGGCAACGGGTTGAAATCATCACCGTCAAACAAGGGGGCCCTTCCCGCGATTGGTTGAATCCCGAATTGCGTTACATCACAAGTAATCGCGCCCGTTCAAAAATTCGTCAATGGTTCAAGCAACAACAATTGGATGAAACGATTGCACAAGGGCGCGCCATTGTTGAAAAAGAATTGGCGCGTATGGGGGCAACGGTTTTAAAACTTGAATTGCTCGCCGAAGAAGCCGGGTTCACCAAGCCGGAAGAATTATTTACCGCTGTCGGGCGCGATGAAATCACCGCGCGTCATCTGCAACAAATCATTTTGGGCTTGGTGAAACCGGAGGCAACGCCTGCGCCCTTATCGGCGGAAGAAGAAATTGCCGCGCAAATTCACGAAGCCAAACCCACGCATCACAAAAAACAGCACGGCGATATTTTGATTGTCGGCGTTGATCGCTTGATGACCAACTTGGCGCGTTGCTGCAAACCGGCGCCACCGGATCCGATTGTCGGTTTTGTGACGCGCGGAAAAGGGGTCACGATTCATCGCGCGTCTTGCGATAATTTAAAGCGAATCCAAACCGAACACGCCGAGCGCGTCATCGACGCCAATTGGGGCGACACGAAAGAAAGTCTTTTTCCGGTGGACATTGTGGTCGAAGCCTTTGACCGTCCCGGTCTTTTGCGCGATTTATCCGAAGTCTTCTCGCGCGACCGCGTCCGGCTTGTCTCCGCACGCATGCAAAGCAAACAATCCGAAGCGCGGCTCTACTTTACGATCGAAGTACAAAACATCGAACAGTTAAACCACACCCTGCACGAAGCGCGTCAGGTTTCCGGTGTGGTGAGGGTGACGCGATAGTAAGATGTATGAAAACCGTTTTCCCCAAGAGTCCTTATGAGCTTTACCGTCCCTTCCCGCTTTCGGGGGATCAACCCGAAGCGGTTCGGCTTTTGGTTGAAGGCTTGGAGGCAGGGCTTTCGTTCCAAACCCTTTTAGGCGTCACCGGCAGCGGCAAAACTTACACGATGGCAAACGTGATTGCGCAAACGGGTCGCCCTGCCATGGTGATGGCGCCCAACAAAACGTTGGCGGCGCAACTCTACGCCGAGTTTCGTGAATTTTTTCCTAAGAACGCGGTGGAGTATTTTGTTTCTTACTATGATTATTATCAGCCGGAAAGTTATATTCCCGCGCGCGATTTATTCATCGAAAAAGATTCTGCCGTGAACGAACACATCGAACAAATGCGTTTGTCGGCGACCAAAGCCATTCTTGAACGTCCGGACTGCATCATCGTGGCCACCGTCTCTGCCATTTACGGGATTGGTGATCCCGATGAATACCATGCGATGATTCTGCATCTGCGTCAAGGCTCTAAAATGGCGCAGCGAGACATCATTCAACGGCTTGCCGAGATGCAATATCAACGCGCCGAAATGGATTTCAAACGCGGCACGTTCCGCGTCCACGGAGACGTGATTGATATTTTTCCGGCGGAGCAGGCAGACTTTGCCGTGCGCGCCACGCTTTTTGATGAGGATGTGGAAACCTTACAACTTTTTGATCCTTTGACCGGTCACATCAAACAAAAAATTTCGCGCTTTACGGTATTCCCTTCTTCACACTACGTCACCCGTCGTGAAAAAGTATTAAATGCCATTGAAACGATCAAAGAAGAATTATCGTGGCGCAAACAATTTTTTTTAGATGAACAAAAACTTGTCGAAGCGCAACGCATCGAACAACGAACTCGTTTTGATTTGGAGATGATGACCGAAATCGGTTTTTGTAAAGGGATTGAAAACTATTCACGACATTTAACCGGTCGAAGCGAAGGCGAGCCGCCGCCGACCTTGATGGATTATCTTCCCAAAAATACGCTTTTGTTTATTGATGAAAGTCACGTCACGGTGACACAAACCGGCGGAATGTATAAAGGCGATCGTTCGCGCAAAGAAAACTTAGTCAATTACGGGTTTCGTTTGCCCTCTGCGCTCGATAACCGTCCGTTGCGTTTTGATGAATTTGAGCAAAGAATCCCGCAAACCATTTTTGTCTCGGCAACCCCTGCCGATTACGAGAATCGCCACGCCGGGCAAATCGTGGAGCAAGTGGTGCGTCCGACAGGTTTAGTGGACCCGGTCACGATCATTCGTCCTGCGCGAACACAGGTGGATGATTTATTGAGTGAGATCAACGAGCGCGCCCAAAAAAACGAGCGGGTCTTGGTCACCACCTTGACCAAAAAAATGGCGGAGGATTTAACCGATTACTATAGTGAACAAGGCATTCGTGTCCGTTATCTTCATTCGGACATTGATACGGTGGAGCGTGTGGAAATCATTCGTGATTTGCGCTTGGGAAAATTCGACGTGTTGATTGGCATCAATCTTTTGCGCGAGGGTTTGGACATTCCCGAAGTCTCATTGGTGGCGATTCTTGACGCCGACAAAGAAGGTTTTTTGCGCTCGTCTCGTTCGCTCATTCAAACGATCGGTCGCGCGGCGCGTCACATCAACGGCACGGCGATTTTATACGCGGATGTCACCACCGATTCCATGAGTGCCGCGTTAAAAGAAACCGAGCGTCGGCGCCACAAACAAATTGCCTTTAATACCCAACACCACATCACGCCTCGCGGCGTCACCAAGCGCGTGGTCGATATGATCGACGGCGTGTTTCACGAAGACGAGTCCGACGACGGCAAGGGAAAAAAATCCAAGACCTCCAAAAAACGCGCGCCCTCCTCGCCTGAGGCTTCCCGCCTCCCAAGCGCGGCGGCACTTGAAAAATCGTGTCGCGCGCTGGAAAAAGCCATGTTTGCGGCGGCGCGTAATTTGGAATTTGAAGAAGCCGCGCGCCTGCGCGACAAACTCCGCGCCGAACAGGCAAGACTTGAGCTTTTGTCCGAATCAGGTTTCAGGGATCAGTAGGGGACGCCGCCCTCGGCGTCCCGTCGTAGGGGCGAACTGTGTTCGCCCGATAAAAGCGGAAAAACCGGATTGCGGGTCGAGACCGCTTGTGACGAGGTGAGAGATTGCGGGTTGTTGTTTGATTTCGCGTTTTGCGGTGATTTTTTTTCGGGACGCCGAGGGCGGCGTCCCCTACTGATCCCTAACCACTAACCACCACCCCCTAACCCCTGCCCTACTTCGCAAACGTTCTGTTCTGCAACGCCTCGATACGTTTTTCAATCGGCGGATGCGAAGAAAAAAGCATGGACAAGTTCCCGCCCGCGATACCAAACGCCTTGAGGCTTTCCGGCAGAGGTTCGGTTTCA
>JAIRPA010000074.1 GCA_031257235.1 Burkholderiales bacterium
TTCACCAATAAAAGTTCATCGGGAGCGTCACCTTCGGGAAAGTCTATCTTCATTAAGCGGTTCGCCTCAATAAAGACTTTGTAGTCGCTGAGTTTTTTTAAAGCTAATGCCTGATCCATGGCTTTTCCAAAAATAGAGAATGAGGGAATTTACGCGACAAGTCGGGGGCGTAAAAATGATTAACCAATAAATATTATGATACAAATTTTGGAAAAATTTCAATGTCAAACCCAAAAAAAGCAAAATTTTTTTTGACAGGCGATGGTGCGGGCATTATTCCAAAGTAAATTGTTAAGAGTGGGGGGGGTAATTTGGAATTCGGAATTTGGGTTTCAGTGGTTAGTGGTTAGTGGTTAGTGGTTAGTGGTTAGTGGTCAGGGGTTCGGCGTAGGGGCGAGGCTTGCCTCGCCCGAAAAAACAAAAAACCGGATTGCGGGTCACTTCCTTCGGTCGCCGCAATGACGACGCGCATTGCGCGTCCGCCGCGTTGCGGCGTGGATTCTGCGACTTGCGCTTAAATGACGAGCTCTGATCCCTGATCCCTGACCTCTGATTCCTGAAATAAAGGGGGCTTTTTTATTCGGCAAAAAGTGGAAACTACTTTTTATTCCCCTCCCGAAACAAAAACACCCCGGTCAAAAATCCGATCAAGCTGACCGTTAGCGAGGGCACAACAATGTGCCAGCCCAAGAGATTCGGTTTTAAAAGGGTCAATAAGATATAACACGTGCCGCCGGTGACCATCGACAAGATCGCGCCGGCGGCGTTGGCGCGTTCCCAATAAAGTCCTAACACCAAGGGCCATAAAAACACGGCTTGCAAACCGCCAAAGGCGAGTAAATTCAGCCAGATCAACATATCGGGCGGTTGCCACGCCGCCACAATTAACAATAATCCCAAGACAAAAGTAATGAGCCGTGTGGACACGGATAATTTTGTTTCACTCAAGGATGCGTGAGGTCTGACACGCAAAAATAAGTCTTTAATGAGCGTGGCGGCAGATTGTAGTAATTGCGCGTTGACGGTGGACATGATTGCCGCCATCGGTGCGGCAAGAAAGATACCGGCAAACACCGGCGGCAAGACGCGCACCATCAATGCGGGGACGACCTGATCGGGGATGGTTAAATCCGAAATCACCGCGCGCCCTAAAACGCCGGTCAAGTGCATCGTGCACATCAAGATGCCGGTGACGATGGTGCCGATGATGATCCCTCGGTGCATGGCGCGGCTATCTTGATAAGCAATACAACGAACGGCGGTGTGCGGTAAGCCGATCACGCCAAAACACACCAATACCCAAAAGGATGCCATCATCGGGAACGATAAAAAATGATTCGGCGCGTAAGGAGAGGTGAGGGCGGGATCAATCGCGTTGAGCGTGCGCATCGCCGAAGGAATGCCGCCTGCCGCGTAGATGACGGCAGTCAATAACAACAAAGCGCCGATCAACATGACGACCCCTTGGATGGCATCGTTTAAGACACTGCCGCGAAAGCCACCCAAAGCGGTGTAGACCGCCACCGTGCCGGCAAAGATCAATAAGCCCACGCCGTAAGGAACGCCGGTTGCCGTTTCCAATAATCGGGCGCCGCCGATGAATTGTACGGTCATCGCCGCGAAGAAGGCGATTAAAAGCGAAAGGCCCGAAATCCAAACAATCGCATGACTTTGAAAACGCGCGTACAACACATCATTTAACGTGACCGCGTTGTAGCGTCGCGCCAAGATGGAGAACTTTTTCCCTAAGACACCCAACGATAACCAGACCACCGGTAACTGGATCATGGACAACAACACCCAACCCAAACCATACTTATAAGCGGCGCCGGGTCCGCCGATGAACGAGCTGGCACTGATGTAGGTTGCCATTAACGTCATGGCCAATACAAAACCATTCATCGACCGATTGCCGATGAAGAAATTTTCAAGAAACCCGCCGCGTTGTTTTTTGGAATAAACCCACAAGGCGACGCCCAACATCACCAGAAGATACGCCAACAAAGGAATGATGATTTCAATGTTCATGAGTGTTTTCCTTGGGGGGCGGTATCGGTTTTTTCATCGTTGGCGTCCAGCGATACCTCCGTGAATAAAAAGCGAACCATCAAGACGGCAAGCACCACAAAAATCACGGGGACCAGCACACATGAAAGCTCAAACCACAACGGTAAGCCGGACATGCCCGGAAGCGTTTCATCGGGCAGGTAAGCGCACAACGCCCAAAATAAAATATAGGCGAACGTGAGCGCGACAGATAACAAGGCTTCGCGTCGCGCGAGGATAAAGCGATGATCGGTCAATCAAAATCTCCTTTTTAGGGTGGGTCAAAAAACATTCCGTGTGACGGAACAGCGCAAAGAATACAGGGCTTGACGCTAAATCGCAACGTTATATAATGCGCGCACGTTATCACGGCGGCACATTCAAAACGCGCCGTTGGGCGTTCCGTGTTACTGATGAGTCAGGCACATTCCCGTTGCTCGGTCGAGCACGCGCAACACATACCGCACAGGCGGTCAAAAGGTATTCTCATCATGGTCAAAAATTTCTATCCGATTGGCGCGGGGCTGATCATCGGCGCGTTGGCGCTCGCTTTGGCAATTAACGGAAACCCGCCGAACATGGGCGTGTGCGTGGCGTGCTTTTTACGCGATACGGCAGGCGCGCTCAAACTTCATCAAGCCGCGCCCGTGGCGTATCTTCGTCCCGAAATATTAGGGATGATTTTGGGTGCGTTTATTGCCGCCGTGGCCGCCAAAGAATTTCGTCCCGCGGCGGGATCCTCCCCTTTCATTCGATTGCTGATCGGCTTTTTTATGATGGTCGGCGCCTTGGTTTTTTTGGGATGTCCTTTAAGAATGGTGTTGCGCATTGCCGGCGGAGACTTGAACGCGGTGGTCGGCTTGGTCGGCTTCGTGTCGGGCATTGGTGTGGGGGTCTTCTTTTTGATGCGTCAATTTGCCTTGCCGCCCAATACCCAACAACCTAAATTTGAGGGCTTGTTTTTTCCTTTGGTTTGTCTTTTGTTATTAGTGTTGGGGCTTTATAAAAGTGATCTTTTTGCCTCAAGCGTTCAAGGTCCCGGGTCCATGCGCGCGCCTGTCGTTTTATCTTTGGTGGCCGGGCTTTTCATCGGCGCTTTGGTTCAGCGCACGCGCTTTTGTTTTATCGGGATGATCAGCCATATCTTTTTAATGAAACGCTTCACCATGCTTTTAGGCGTGGTGGCTTTAACGCTGGTGGTGTTGGCGGGGAATTTATATTTAGGGCGCTTTCATTTAGGCTTTGACGCGCAACCGATTGCGCACTCGGACGGGGTGTGGAATTTTCTTTCCATGCTCTTGGTGGGATTGGGCGGCGCGTTGATCGGCGGTTGTCCGTTGCGGCAGTTGGTCGGCGCCGGTCAGGGCAATAACGATAATGTGATGACCGTGATCGGGATGGTATTGGGTGCGGCGGCGGCACATAACTTTGCGTGGGCATCCAGTGCCGCCGGTGTGACCGACGGCGGGAAAGTCGTGGTGATGGTCGGGTTGGCGGTGACGCTTGCCGTTGCGGTTTACTATACGGTAATTAGGGGGCAGGGGTTCGGCAAAAAGTAAAAACCTACACTCTATGCCCAAAAGTAAACCCCTACACTCAACGCCAAAAAGTGAAAACCTACTTTTTGGCGGTTTGAGTTTTGGGCAGTTCGGGTTGGGCGGTTGGAGTTAGCAAAAAAGTACGGGCAAAGCCCGATACTTTTTTGTAGGAAGGGCGAAAAAACCGGATTGCGGGTCGGAGCCCGCAATGACGAAGTAAGGGATAGATGGTCGCCAAATTCGATACACTGCGTTTGAGGCAAGCCCCCTTTATAAAGGGGGCTTTTTTTACTTTTGGGCGTCCCCCTGATTCCTGATGACCGGCTTATCCATCCCGATGAGGTGTAGCGAGTCATTTTGGGATTGGTTGTGGCGGTGACGCAATGTGACGAGCAAAATGGACGCAAACACAAAAAGACCAAAGAGCGTGATGACGTGATTGATGGAAAGCCCCAGCTTCAACAACACCGCGTACAAAGAAAGCAACACCAAAATCCCGATGTTTTCGTTGAAATTTTGTACCGCGATTGAATGCCCCGCGCCCATCAATACGTGACCGCGATGTTGCAAAAGCGCGTTCATCGGGACGATGAAAAAGCCTGCCATCATGCCGACCGAGATCAACAGGAGAAAAGCGGACACAATGTCGTGAACCCAAATCATCGCAATGCTGGAGAGCCCCATCAACATCCCCAACGGCAGAATACTGACCGACTTTTTCAGCGAGACGGCGCGGGCAGCCAAGACCGCGCCAATGGCAATGCCGATTGCAAAGACACCTTGGAGCAAGGTTCCTTTAAAAAGCGGATCGGTGGCAATGGAAGAGGCGAACCAATTCGCCAACCCGCGATCGTATTGTAAAAGCCGGTCGGACACCACCGACCAATTGAGTTTGTCCGCCCACTGAAGCACGATGAATTGCAGGGTGGCGCCCGCCCCCCAAAAAACGGTGGTCGTGGCCAAAGAAATTTGACCGAGTTTGTCTTTCCATAAAAGGGCACAGCAATGCGCAAACTCGCGCGCCAAAAAAATCGGATTTTTGCTGGGGATGCGATGATCGACGCCGGTGTTGGGGATCAGTAAATTAAAAAGCGCGGCGACGACGTAAGAAAGCATGATGAACAGCATCGCGGCGTGAGCCACGGAGTCAAAAAGCGTGGGCAGGGCGGCGGCAAGGTTGATCGTGATCGGCATGTTCAATAACGCGCCGCCTAAAATCGCGCCCAAAATAATGGAGGCAATCGTGGTGCCTTCAATCCAGCTGTTGGCCTGAACCAGCTGTTGCGGCGGCAAAAGCTCGGTCAAAATGCCGTATTTGGCGGGGGAATAGGTGGCGGCTCCCAAGCCCACCACCGCGTAAGCCGCCAACGGATACATCCCGAAAATCAGGCAGACGCACCCTAAAATTTTGACGCTGTTGCTGATGAGCATCACGCGCCCCTTGGGGAGGGCGTCGGCAAACGCGCCGACAAACGCCGCAAACAAAACGTAGGAGAGGGTGAATGTCCACTTCAACAGCGGCTCCATCCACGAGGTGTCGGAGGGCAACGTTTTTTGCAACAAGGCAATCGCGGCGATCAACAACGCGTTATCGGCAAGCGACGAAAAAAATTGCGTCGCGATGATGGTATAAAAACCTTTTCTCATTCCCAAAAGCGCTTTGTTGTCCGTTGAATTTCCAAATATGCGTTAGCGATGCCAACATGGTTTGGCGGAGTAAGTATAATGTGAACCGTGCGCGGCGTGTACGCTTTTGACCTGCAAATTTTGCGCCGTCTCATGGATTTATACGCAGGCTGTCTATTTTCTAAACTTTGATTACATTTTTTCAAATTATGTCTCGCCAAACCATTGCCCAAATCAATCTGAGTGCCTTCCGCCACAACCTTCGTTGCGTGCGAACCCAAGCCCCCTCCGCGCAAGTCTTGGCGGTGGTCAAAGCCAATGCTTACGGTCACGGGCTGATGAATATTTTGCCCGCCTTAAACGATGCCGACGGTTTGGCGCTTTTAGAGCTGCCCGCCGGCATCGCGTTGCGAGAGCGCAAATACGGTCGGCGGATTTTACTCTTAGAAGGATTTTTCTCGCCGGACGAATTAAAAGAAATCTCCCGTCACCGGCTGGCGGTCGTCGTTCATTCGCACGAGCAAATCGAAATGCTGCAACAGGCAAAACTCGCGCGTCCGCTGGAAATTTTCTTAAAAATCAACACGGGGATGAATCGCTTGGGCATCCCCGTCGATAAAACCAAACAATATGCGGAGCTCTTAACCTCTTTTCCTTCGGTCGCGGCGTTGCGCCTAATGACGCACTTGGGCAGAGGAGAGTCGCACGAGGGCGCGGTCGATCAATTGGCCAAATTTGAAGAAGCCTGCCAGGGGTTGCCCTACCCTAAAAGTATTGCCAACTCCGCGGGCATTTTGCGCTACAACGCCGTCGGGGGCGAAATTGTGCGCGCGGGGCTGATGCTCTACGGGTCTTCACCCTTGCCGGGCAAGCCGGCGCACACCTTGGGCTTGCAATCGGTGATGACGCTACGTTCGGAGTTAATCGCCGTTCAGGAAGTGGCGGCAGGAGAGCTGGTGGGGTATGGCGAAGTTTATCGCACGACGCGACGCAGTCGCATCGGCGTGGTTGCCTGCGGCTATGCGGACGGCTACCCCGTCACCGCCAGAAACGGCACGCCGGTCATTGTGGCGGGGAAACGCACCGTCTTGGTCGGTCGGGTGTCGATGGACATGATGTGTGTCGATTTAACCGACATTCCCGAAGCCAATCCGGGCAGTCCCGTCACCTTGTGGGGCGAGGGTTTGCCGATCGACGAAATCGCGCATCGCGCGGGCGTGATTTCTTATCAGCTGATGTGTGCGGTGGCGCCGCGCGTTCGGTTCGTCACCACCGAAGTCGGCAAAGTCGATTTTGAGTTGTAAGACGGGCGGTGATCAAGGTCGCCTTGCCTTTGATTTTTCGGTGACGCCAAAGTGTTCGACGCGAAAACACTGATTGATTCCCTGCCGCAAGAGCCGGGCGTTTATCGAATGATCGACGAAAACGGGCAGGTTCTTTATGTCGGCAAAGCGATCAACTTAAAAAAGCGCGTCGCTTCGTATTTTCAAAAAAGCGATTTATCGTTGCGCATCGCCAAAATGGTGTCTCAAATCGCCAAGGTGGAAACGACGGTCACGCGATCCGAAGCCGAAGCCCTGTTGCTCGAAAATAATTTAATCAAAGCCTTATCGCCGCGTTACAACATTCTTTTTCGGGACGACAAAAGTTATCCCTATTTGTGTTTGACCGGCGATACCTTCCCGCAATTGCGCTTTCATCGCGGCGCGTTAAAGCCCGAAAATAAATACTTTGGTCCTTACCCCGGAACAAGCGCGGTGCGCGAAGGTTTGGCGCTATTGCAAAAAGTGTTTTTATTGCGCACGTGCAACGCTTCGGTATTCAATAACCGCGCGCGTCCCTGCATGGCGTATCAAATCAAACGATGCTCCGCGCCGTGCGTGGGATTGATCGACAAACCCATGTACGACAAAGACGTGCGTCGCGCCGTGATGTTTTTGGAAGGCAAAATCAGCGAAATTCAAGACACCCTGAAAAAAGAAATGGAGGACGCCGCCACCTCATTGGCGTTTGAGCGCGCCGCCATGTTGCGCGATCAATTACAACGTTTGCAATACTTGCAGTCACAGCAATTTGTGGAAAGCGATGCGGCAAAAGACAGCGATGTCATTGCCGTGGCGCGTGAACAGGATCACGTGGCCGTCAATCTGGTGATGATACGTGGCGGGCGTCACGTGGGCGACAAAACGTATTTTCCGGCGGGGGCTTTGGAGCGCGACGACACCGAGGTGATCGAAGCCTTTTTGATGCAACATTACGCCGACACGCCCGTGCCTTCCTCTTTGATGACCAACGTGCCGATTCACCATGAAGTGATTGCCGAGGCGTTGAATACTTTAACGCATCGCAAAATCAACATCGTCACCCGTGCCGTCGGGGAAAAACGGGTATGGCTTTTGATGGCGGCAAAAAACGCCAAACTGGCCATTGGGCAGAAAATCGCGCAAAAGGCGACGCAGACGGCAAGGCTTGCCGCGTTGCGTGACGCGCTGGGTCTTCCCGACATCGCGCGCATCGAATGCTTTGATATTTCGCACACGATGGGCGAGGCGGCGGTGGCGTCGTGTGTGGTGTTCGATACCGATCAAATGAAAACGAACGAATATCGCCGGTTTAATGTGACGCCCAAACACGGCGGCGATGATTACGCCGCGCTTTTTGAGGCGCTGTCGCGTCGCGCCGCAAGAATTAAGTCCGGTGAAATCATAAAACCCGATCTTTGGGTGATCGACGGCGGGAAGGGGCAATTGAATGTTGCCGCCAAAGTGTTGTCCGAACAAAACCTTGATTGTGCTCTGATCAGTTTGGGCAAGGGGGTCGAAAGAAAAGTCGGCGATGAAGATATTTGGATTTTGGGTCGTCAAACGCCGCTTTGTCTGCCGCCGCAACACATCGGGTTTCAGTTACTGCACCAGATTCGGGATGAGGCTCACCGGTTTGCGATACAAGGGCATCGCGCGCGCCGCGCCAAAGCAAGATTGACTTCCGTATTGGTCGAGATTGACGGCATCGGAGAAAAACGCCGCCGCGCCCTTTTAGCGCATTTCGGGGGATTAAAAGCGATACGTGCCGCCGGCATTGACGATTTGGCGCGTGCGCCGGGCATTTCGCGCGCGATCGCCACCCGGATTTTCAACGCGCTGCATCACGCCCCACCCGAAGAGGGCGCTTGATCGGCAAAAAGAAAAACCCCGGTTTTTGTCGAACCGGACGGAATCAGTCTCAAATTGTAAATCTTGAAACAAATGGCGCGAATCATAAACGCGTTTGTGCGATAATCGCCGAAAATTTCCCGTCAACGAGAGACCTCTAACGCTATGAAGGCAATTTTTAAAACTTATTTTCTGGGTGCGGCTCTTTTAGGAGCGGCTTTCTTTGGAACAGCGTGTTCGACGACCATGAATCATGAAGAATCGGATCAACCTTCAGCCACCGCCCCCAAACCGGTGGCGTCTCAATCTTATCACTCGGTGGTATGGCAATGGGAATACACCGAAAGCGCGGACGGCAAAACCATCAAGCCCGCTATTCCCGAACGATATACCGTCTCTTTAAAACCGGACGGCACGGCGGCTTTTCTGGTGGACTGTAATCGCGGGGTCTCGGCGTATTCCGTTAAAGGTTCGCAATTAAAGTTTGAGACGATTGCCTTGACGCGCATGATGTGTTTTGGCGAAAGTCAGGCAAAAGAATACACGGACGGCTTGAATCGGGTGTCGGGCATTGAATGGACGGCGGAGGTTTTAAAGTTTAAGTTGCAGGGAGGCGGCACCATGTTTTTCACGCCGGCAGTCAAATCCGCTCGATCGCCGGCAGGCTCTGCCACCAAAAAGCGTTAAATGACTTCGCCTGTAAAAGTCGCTTGACCTCAAAACGGTGGAGCACAAAACCCTTAAGGTTCCAACAATGGCATTTCCCAAATTTGCTTCTTGGCGCGCATGGACCATGGCGTTTCGCCCCAAAACCTTGGGGGTTGCCGCCGTGCCGGTGGTGGTCGCGGCGTTTTGGGTGTTCGCGCAACAAAGCCACGTGCATGTGCCCACGTTTATTTTGATGACGCTGTGTGCGATTTTGTTTCAAGTCATCACCAATCTTCAAAACGATGTCGGTTATACCCAACGAAACGCAGACCCCGGCGGCGCACGGGTCGGGATGCCGCGCGCCACCGCGTTAAATCTTTTGACCGAAAAACAAGTCAAAAACGCCATCAAAGGGGCGATCGCACTCGCGCTTTTTTTGAGCATTCCGCTGATTTATTGGCACGGTTGGATTGTGGCGGTGATCGGCGCACTTTCGATTATTACCGCTATTTGGTATATGGCGGGCAAACATCCCTTGGCGTTTACGCCTTATGGTGAAGTGTTTGTTTTTATTTTTTTCGGATTGATCGCGGTCAACGGCGCGGTTTATGTGTTGACGCATGAAATGATTTCATTTTGGACTTTGCTTTTGTCGGTGGCGATTGGTTCGTTGGCGTCTTCGGTGTTGCTTGTCAATAATTATCGGGATTTGGAACACGATCAAAAAACCGGTCGCCGGACCCTTGCCGTTTTCTTGGGCAGATTGCGCGCGCAAAAAGTCTATGCGGTGTTGATCTTCGCGCCTTTTGTCATCACCTTAATTTTTGCCTCGAATCAATCCACCTTGTTTTTATTGCCGCTTTTTTCGTTGCCTTTTGCGGTGCGCACCTTCATTCGTTTCAAGCAAACCCCTCTTCAATCCTCTGCCGGCGATGCGTTTAATCATCTTTTGGTGCGCACGGTCACGCTGGAGGTGTTCTACGGCGCGCTTTTTTGCGTGGCGGCACTGGTGACCGGCATTTTAAAAACGTCGGATAAATTCAAGAGCTTAACCGAGGCTTGTTTGGGGTGGGTGGTATAGAAGAGGTTCGGCAAAAAGTACTACTTTTTGCGGTTTGAAGTTTGCAAAAAAGGACAGGCAGAGCCTGATCCTTTTTTGTATAAACGGCGGGGAAAACCGGATTGCGGATCAAGTCCGCAATGACGACGCGCTTTGCGCGTCCGCCGCTTTTGGCGGCGTGGATTCTGCGACTTCGCCTGCTGTCGCAGGCTTCGCGCAGAATGACGACGTTTCTGATCCCTGATCCCTGGTTCCTGAAACGCAAACCCCCGTCAGGCTAAAGCCTGCCCCCCCCTTTTGTGGAACGCCCAAAAGGGAAAACCTACACCCTATGCCCAAAAGTAAACCCCTACACTCAACGCCAAAAAGTGGAAACCTACTTTTTGGCGGTTTGAGTTTTGGGCAGTTCGGGTTGGGCGGTAATAGTTAGCAAAAAAGTACCGGCAAAGCCGGATACTTTTTTGCGTAGGGGGCGAGGCTTGCCTCGCCCGCGTGCGCCCTTTTTACAAAAAATCGTCGGGGTCCCCCCGCGATTTTTTGGAAACCCCACCGGCAAAAAGTAGGTTTTTACTTTTTGCCGACCAATCCCTGATCCCTGAAACACTTTTTGCCGCCCCCCCTACTGTTACAAAAAAACGATACTTTTTCACAAAGCAGAGAAACTAAATCGGCTTTTTCTCTTGACCGGTCTTTGACTGTGGTATGTTTGCACAATTGTGTTGTGGAGGGGTTAAACATGTCTCGCGTGCTTTTGGCGTTGATTCACGGGTTTGAAGAAGTTGAAGCCTTGACGGCGGTGGATATTCTGCGGCGCGGCGGGGTGGATGTCATCACCACGTCTTTAGGGGATTCGCCGCTTGTGACCGGCAGACACGAAGTTCCCGTCTTGGCGGACGCTCTTTTTGAGGGCGATTTTCCTACGGATTTTGACATGATCGTCATTCCGGGCGGCACCATCGCTTACGTGGATCATCCCGGCTTTATGAGCTATGTTCGCCAATTTGCCGCCAAGAAAAAACCCATTGCGGCGATTTGCGCCGCGCCTGCGGTGTTAGGGCGTTTGGGGCTTTTGAAGGGAAAAACCTGCGTGTGTTACCCGGGCATGGAACACGAAATGGTCGGCGCGAATATTTCCG
>JAIRPA010000082.1 GCA_031257235.1 Burkholderiales bacterium
GAAAAATGAACCGTGTGTTTGACCCGAAAGCCAACAAAGTGGTGTTGGGGCGTTTTGGTTGGAAATCCAATCAGCCGTCCACACGTCAACAATTGGTCGGCGCGTTGGCAGGCGACATGGGCATCACGAGCACGGTCAAACCGCGTCCGAATTGTCCGCCGGCGCAAAAGGCGTGTGCCGCATGGTCTCGCCACAACGAAAGGCATCCTGAAATTTCCGATGCGGATTTAGAAGCGATGACGCTTTATCATTACGCCTTGGCGATTCCCGCGCCAAGAAACACGTCAGCCCCGAAAGTGATGCAAGGCAAAAAACTATTTGAGGTTGCCGGTTGCGCGTCGTGTCATCTGCCGGATTTACAAACCGGAACGTTTGACCCCTTTCCCGCGTTATCGAATCGCACCATTCATCCTTATACCGATTTATTGTTGCACGACATGGGCGAAGAGCTTGCCGATCATCGACCGGATTATCTTGCCGACGGGCGACAATGGCGCACGCCGCCTTTGTGGGGGATAGGTTTGGTCACGGCGGTCAACGGAACACTGCACTTAATGCACGACGGACGGGCACGCACTTTTCTTGAGGCCATTTTGTGGCACGGCGGCGAAGGGGAATATTCACGAAACGCCGTCCGCCAAATGAACGCCGCCGACCGCGAGGCATTGTTGTTATTTTTGGAGGCGTTGTAACCGGGCTCGCCCAAAAGTGAAAACCTACACTCGGCGCCAAAAAGTGGTACTTTTGGGCGAATCCCCTATAACACAAACCGCGCCAACGGATGGGCGTGTAGCGCGCGGTAGAGCAGGTCTAACTGTTCGCGGGAATCCAAACGCGGGGTCAAGGTGAGGGATAAATAACGATTTTCTTTAGACGGGCGCATCGTCATTTCGGCGGGGTTGTAGTCCGGGCA
The DNA here is from genome assembly GCA_031257235.1 of Burkholderiales bacterium. Classification (GTDB taxonomy): domain Bacteria; phylum Pseudomonadota; class Gammaproteobacteria; order Burkholderiales; family Casimicrobiaceae; genus UBA931. The sequence continues at coordinate 914 of JAIRPA010000082.1, forward strand.
GTGCGCGCGAACAATATCAACAATCGCCTGCGCGAACCCTTGCTCGTTGACTCCCACAATCTTGATCGGGAAATCAACCGGAAACGTCAACAGGGGTTCTGTCATCAATTCAGTTTCAAAATTTGACCGGGATGAATGGGGGTCGACATCGAAAAGCCGTTCAACTTTAATAATTGACTTAGCGAAACGCCGTTATTGCGCGAGATTTTTGCCAAGGTGTCGCCCTTTTTGACGCGGTAAGTCTCCGCGTTGCCATTGGCGGCATTGGACGCGCGCGGGGTTTTCTGAGAGGAGACATGGGCGTTGTCTCTTGCCACACGGATGGTTTTGCCGACGCGCAACGACTTGGGGGATTTGAATTTATTGAGGCGCATTAACTCGTTGGTTGAAAGCCCGAACTTACGCGCGATGCCGGAAAGCGTGTCCCCTTTTTTGACGCGGTATCTCGTGGACAAACGCGACGCGGGAACATAGGTAAACACGGCGTTTGAAAGCGACGCCTCTGTGGTTTCGGAGGGCTGTTGCGCCGGCACCAATAAGGTGACATCCTCGCGCACCGAGACCAATCTGCCCAAACCGTTGACCGCGCGAAGGGCTTCCGGGGTTGAATTAAAGCGATCGGCAATCGCTTCCAGCGTTTCGCCTTTTTTCACCTTATAGGCTTGCCATGTCACCAAAGGTTGATCGGTTAAGTCTAACTTTGAGACAAAAATATCGGCGTTATCAATCGGCAACAGAATGGAAAACTCATCGGCGCCGGCAATCACCGGACGATTGTGTTGCGGATTTAAATCTCGAAACTCTTCGACAGACATTTCGGCAAGCGCGGCGGCTTGTTCCACATCCATTTTGCGCGTGGTTTTCACCACCGTGAAATAAGGCGCGTTCGGAATATCTTCCAGCGTCAACCCGTATTGTTCGGGATTGCGGATGATGTTTTTGACGGCTTGCAACTTTGGCAAATAGTTGCGCGTTTCTGCCGGCATCTTGATGGCGTCGTAAGTTTGCGGTTTGTTTCGGGCGCGGTTTTTGGCAAGCGCGCGCGAGACATTGCCTTCGCCCCAATTGTAAGAGGCAAGCGCCAAATGCCAATCGTTGAAATCGTTGTAGAGTTTTTGCAGATAATCCAAGGCGGAATCTGTGGCGGAAATCACGTCACGCCGTTCGTCGATCCACCAATTTTGTTTTAAACCGTACATTTTTCCGGTGGAGGGAATGAATTGCCAGATACCCATAGCATGACTTCTCGAATAAGCATTCGGGTTATACGCGCTTTCGATCATGGGCAACAAGACGATTTCCGAGGGCATGTGACGCGCTTTGACTTCCTGCGTGACATGGAATAAAAACAGACGGCTACGCGAAATCATTCTTTCAACATAGTCGGGGCGAGAGGCGTACCAGTTTTCCCATTTTCGGACGAGCGGTCCCTCAATATCGGGCATGGCATAACCATTGATGATGACGGTCCATAAATCCGTCTCGGAGGAATCAAGGTTGGTTAATTCCTTTTGCGCGTCTTCACGGATCATTTTCAAATTGTGCGTGACCGGCGCAGGTTCATGCGAGGTGGATTTTTGAGAGGAGGTTGCGGTTGGGTTGTTGGACGAGGGCTCTAAAGCGACAATGTCACGATCAGAAAGTTCATTTTCTTGACCGGCGACTTGGGGGTTTTGAGCGCAGCCGACCATCAGTGCGACGAATCCGAGGAAAGGCAAAAATCGAGTGTAAAGCAACATAATCTCCCGAAGAATAAGCGTGAAATTATGTCAGTCTTTCCCGCAAAGCGCAAACCGCTTGTGCTTTTCGGGGGTTGGGGGAGGAAGGATGTTGTAAAAAGATTCGTAGTCAGGGATCAGGGTTTCAGGAATCAGGAATCAGGAATCAGGGATCGTCATTCTGCGCGAAGCCTGCGACAGCAGGCAAAGTCGCAGAATCCACACGCCGCCTTATGGCGGCGGACGCGCAATGCGCGTCGTCATTGCGGACTTGATCCGCAATCCGGTTTTTCCGCCGTTCCTGCAAAAAAGTATCCGGCTTTGCCGGTACTTTTTTGCTGACTTTTAACCGGCAAAAAGTAGGTTTTTACTTTTTGCCGAACCCACCTGATACCCTGCCACGCCGATTGCGTTACAATCTTTCCCCGTTATCAACCAAAACTTCGTCGTTCCATTAACCGATTAAAACCATGACTATTGACGCCACCTCGCCCACGCACAAAGCCGCGATTCTTGCGGAAGCTCTTCCTTACATCCAACGGTTTCACGGCTCTACCATCGTGATCAAATACGGCGGTAACGCGATGATCGACCCGCAATTAAAAGCAGGGTTTGCCCGTGACGTTGTGCTCTTAAAACTGATCGGATTGAATTTGGTGATCGTTCACGGCGGCGGGCCTCAAATCGGGGAACTTCTCGAAAAAATGAAAATCGAGAGCGCGTTCGTGCAGGGGATGCGGATTACCGACGAGCGCGTGATGACCGTCGTTGAAATGGTGTTAGGCGAGCTCAACCAAGAAATCGTGGGCTTGATCCACAAGCACGGCGGGCGGGCGGTGGGCTTGACCGGTCAAGACGGCAAATTGATCCGCGCGCACAAAATGGTGCTCAAAAGCAAAGACGACGGCAACGCCTTGGACATCGGTTTGGTCGGCGAGATCGACAAAATTGAGCCGGAGTTGATTGACATTTTAATTTCGCGCAATTTTGTGCCGGTGGTCGCGCCCATCGGGATGGGGAATGACGGCGAGGCTTACAACATCAACGCGGATTTGGTGGCGGGCAAGTTAGCCGAACGGCTCAAAGCCGAAAAACTCATCATGATGACCAACACGACAGGGGTATTGGACAAAAACGGCAATTTGGTGACGGGGCTGACCGCGCGCCAAATCGACGACATGTTTGCCGACGGCACGATACACGGCGGGATGCTCCCGAAAATCGGCTCGGCGCTTGACGCGGTCAAAGGCGGCGTTAAAAGCGCGCACATCATTGACGGTCGCGTGCCGCACGCGCTTTTATTGGAGCTTTTGACAGACACGGGCGTGGGCACCAAAATTTCCTCCACCGCCACTCCGCCTTCCCACATTTACTAACCAATCGGGGTTCATACCATGGCTGCGAGAAAAAGTGAACGGCGCGCGGAGATTCTGCAAAGTTTGGCGACGATGCTGGAAAATCCAAGCGCGGAAAAAATTACAACCTCCGCGATTGCTTCTCGGTTGAACGTTTCGGAAGCGGCGCTTTATCGACACTTTGCCAGCAAAGCGCAGATGTTTGATGAGTTGATCGAATACATCGAGAAAACATTGTTTTCACAGATCAACAAAATTCAGTCCGATACTTTAGACGGTGCCGGGCAGATCGAACAAATTCTTTATATGTTGTTAAGGTTTGCCGAGAAAAATCCGGGGATGATGCGCGTGATCACCGGCGAGGCTATCGTCCATGAAAATGATCGCTTACAGCAACGCGTCAATCAAATTTTTGACAAGCTGGAAGCCGCGATTCGTCAGTCGTTCAGAATCGCGCAGTTGGCGCAACAGATCGAGCGCGATTACGACATTGCGGCGCACGCGGCGGTGTTGATTGCCTTTGTGGCGGGACGTTGGCAGCTCTTTGTAAAAACCGGTTTTAAATCGTTGCCGCACAAACATTGGGACGGGCAAAAAGTTTTTTTGTTGGGGTCAGCTCTTCTTGCCCAACCGCAGGTCAAAGACTAGAAAAGTGTCCTCTTTGGCTCAATCTTGAATGGTTTTTGCCGCCATGGCTTCTTCGTTGCAGGTGATTCTTCCGACTTATTATCCTTTAGAGGACGATTTAGTCCGCTCACTTCACGCGCTCGCCAACGCTATTGAATTTGCGCGTCACGACGGCGTGATCAATTCGGTGAACGTGGCGTTGGTGGATAATTCGCAAGACAGCGAATGCTTGCACCGAATGGTCGATTTGGCGCAGTTGTTTTTTCGTGATCCGATTGAAGTCTCGTTTCTCTCCGGTCACAACAACATGGGTATCGGAAGCGCGATCAATTTGGCGTTGCATGGCAGTGGCGCGGATTATCATTTGATTCTTTTGGTCAACGTGGAATTACAACGCGACGCCATCGCCGAAGGCGTTTCTTGGATGCAGGCCAATGAGGATGCAGGTTTGGCCACTGCCGCGCTCTTCGATCAAGAGGGGCATTTAAAGTCGCCGTGTTATCGGTATCCGACGGTATGGGATGCTTTATTGTTGTATTTGGCGCCCGCTTTTGTGAAGCGTTTATTGGCGCGTCGCTTTGATCGGTTTCGGATGTTCGATGAAATCCAAAAACAAGAAACCTTTTTTGATATTCCCTGTTTTAAGAGTAGCTGTATGTTGGCGCGTCGCACGATCACCGATCAAACAGGCGGCTTTGATCCGTCGTTTTTTATTTACTTTTCGAGCTGGGATTTGTCGTTGCGGTTGGGGCTCATCACACGAACCGTTTATTTGCCGCAGATGCGCGCTTTGACGTATCCCTCATTGCAAAGTCTGGACAGCGGATGGTCTTATCCTTCGGCGTTTCTGCGCGACGCCGTCAAATTCTTCCGCAAACATCATTGCCGGTGGTGGTAGGAGTTTCAGGAATCAGGAATCAGGAATCAGGAATCAGGAATCAGGAATCAGGAATCAGGGATCAGGGATCAGGGATCAGGGATCAGGGATCAGGGATCAGGGATCGTCATTCTGCGCGAAGCCTGCGACAGCAGGCGAAGTCTCAGAATCCACACGCCGCCTTATGGCGGCGGACGCGCAATACGCGTCGTCATTGCGGGCTTGACCCGCAATCCGGTTTTTTGTCATCGCAAAACGCGGAATCAAACCTTCCCCCGAACAACCTCTCAACTCGTCATTGCGGACTTGATCCGCAATCCGGTTTTTCCGCCGTTTATACAAAAAAAGTATCGGGCTTTGCCCGTACTTTTTTGCTAACCCCAACCGGCAAAAAGTAGATTTTTACTTTTTGCCGAATAAAAAAGCCCCCTTTTATAAAGGGGGCTGGATTTTGCGACTACGTTTGCGAAGCAAACTGCGCGCAGAATGACGAGTCCTGATTCCTGATAGGTTCGGCAAAAAGTAAAAACCTACTTCTTACCGGTTGAAAGATACTTCGCAAACGCCGCCGCCATCGTTGTTTCGGGGAGTTTTTCCGGTTTCGATTTTGCCGAAAAACCGGAATGGCGGGGCGGCTCCGGTTTGCGTCCCGGTTTGGATTCCCGACGAGGATGATCACCCTGCCGCGAATCTGCCTCACGATCAGAAGATAAGGGCGATGACGGCTTTTCCGGTTTCCGATTTCTTTGGAAAGGCGGTTTGGCTTTTTGAGAAAAAGACTCCGGTTTGGGGTTGCCCTCGTGTTGGTCGGTCAGCCGCATCGTCAAACTGATGCGACGACGCGCCGCGTCAATTTCCAATACTTTGACTTTGACAATGTCTCCGGCTTTGATGAAGTCACGCGGGTCTTTCACAAAACGATGAGAGAGCGCAGAGATGTGAACCAACCCGTCTTGATGAACGCCTATATCCACAAACGCGCCAAACGCCGCCACATTGGTGACTTGACCCTCAAGAATCATCCCGACGCGCAAATCGGCAAGGGCATCAATACCTTCGGTAAAGACAGCCGTTTTAAACTCCGGTCTGGGATCACGCCCGGGTTTTTCCAACTCTTTAAAAATATCGTGGACGGTGGGAACGCCGAAACGTTCGTCGGAATACTGTTCGGCTTTTAAGGTTTTGATCAGGGCGACGTTACCGATGACTTCAGTAATGGGTTTATGAAGGGTATTTAATATCTTTTCGACCACCGGATAAGCCTCAGGATGCACTGCCGATTGGTCGAGTAGATTGTCGCCGTTGTGAATGCGCAAAAAGCCGGCGGCTTGTTCAAACGTTTTCTCGCCCAAACGCGGCACGGACTTTAACGCGTCGCGCGACGAAAACGCGCCGTGTGTGTCTCGATACATTACGATATTGTTGGCAAGCGTCGTCGATAAACCGGAAATGCGAGACAACAACGGAGCCGAAGCCGTGTTGACATCCACGCCAACCGCGTTCACGCAATCTTCAACCACCATATCGAGCGCGCGCGCTAATTTAATTTGCGATACATCATGTTGATATTGACCCACGCCGATCGATTTGGGTTCAATTTTGACCAACTCGGCAAGCGGGTCTTGCAAGCGTCGCGCGATGGACACCGCGCCTCTTAGAGTGACATCCAATAGAGGAAACTCACGTGCCGCAAACTCGGACGCCGAATAAACCGATGCGCCCGCTTCCGACACGGTGACTTTGGTCAACGAGAGGTCGGGGTGAAGTTTGATTAAATCCGCCACGAGCTTATCGGTTTCACGACTTGCCGTGCCGTTGCCGATGGCCACCAACTCAATGTTGTATTTGTCGCACATCGCCGCAAGGGTGGCAATACTTTTATCCCACTCTTTGCGCGGTTCGTGTGGGTAGATGGTGGCAGTATCCAAGAGTTTGCCGGTAGGGTCGATTGCCGCGACTTTCACGCCGGTGCGCAAACCGGGGTCTAGCCCCAAGGTGGCTTTTAACCCTGCAGGCGGCGCCAATAATAAGTCTTTTAAATTGCGTGCAAAGATATGGATGGCGTCTTCTTCGGCGCGTTCGCGCAGAGCATTCATCAACTCAAGTTCTAAATGGACAAACAGTTTTGTGCGCCACGTCCAGCGCACGGTGTCGATAAGCCACGCATCCGCCGCACGATGTTGGTTTTGTATCTTGAAATGCCGTGCAATGATTTGCTCGCATTCGTTGAATTGAGGCTTTTCTGACATGGAGAGGGCGGTGTTTTCGGGAAGCTCGCTTGAGAGTTTTAACGAGACATTTAAAAAACCATCATTTCGACCGCGGAAGAGTGCCAACGCGCGATGTGAAGGCACGGTATTCCATGCCTCTTGATAATCAAAGTAATCACGAAACTTCGCGCCCTCGTTTTCTTTGTCGGCAACGACGCGAGAGACAACCATGGCGGTATGAAAGAGTTCTTCGCGCAGCGCGCCCAACAAAACGGCGTCTTCGGAAAAACGTTCGATCAAAATGTGACGCGCCCCCTCCAAGACCGATTTGGTGTCGGGGAATCCCAAATCCGCGTTTGTGTATTTTAAGGCTTCCTCTTCCGGGGATAAGGTGGGGTCATCAAAAAGCGCGTCGGCTAAAGGTGCTATGCCGGCTTCGCGCGCAATCTGCGCTTTGGTGCGGCGTTTGGGTTTGTAAGGCAGATATAAGTCTTCCAGCGATTGCTTGGTGGGGGCGTCGGCAATCGCGGCTTCCAATTCGGGGGTTAATTTATTTTGCTCTTGGACAGACGCCAGAATAACCGCGCGGCGATCCTCCAATTCCCGCAAATAGATCAAGCGTTCGCCTAAGGTGCGCAACTGCGTGTCGTCCAGACCCCCGGTGACTTCTTTTCGATAACGCGCGATGAAAGGCACGGTTGCCCCCTCGTCTAACAACATAATCGCGGCAGTGACCTGCGCCGGGTTGACTAAGAGTTCTTGGGCTATTCTGGAATCAATGGAGGGCAACATGTGTTTTTAAAATCCTGCGGCACTTTTTAAAAAGCGCAATGATGCCATAAATCAGAGGTCAGGGGTTCGCCCAAAAGTACACCCCTCCTTTTGGGCGGTTGGAATTTCCAAAAAATCGCGGGGGGGACCCCGCCGATTTTTTGTAGGCAAGGCGGCAGACACACCGCGCTTCCGAAAGTAACATCAATCTCACACATCGTCATTGCGGCGACCGAAGGAAGTGACTCGCAATCCGGTTTTAAAGAATTCGGCAAAAAGTAAAACCCTACTTTTTGCCGAATGCCCTTGCTTATCCTTTCGTCAAAAATGTTTCC
>JAIRPA010000101.1 GCA_031257235.1 Burkholderiales bacterium
CGTTTTGTTGGATCACCGGCGCGTTCAAGGTGATTTTTTCCTTCGCCGTGATCGTGATGTTGTTGGAGGAGACAATCTCGATAGAACCGTCGTGTGTCACGATTTTGATGTTGCCCGCCGCGGCAACCAAACGCATGCCCAAATGATGCACAAACGCCGTCAAGCCCTCTTTGGCGCGCAACGCCAGACTTTTGCCCGACGAGATTTGCGTGTGCTGCCCTGCCATCACGTCTATGTTGGTTTGCGCCGCCACCTGAACGCCGTTTTGACTGCCCACCGCAATGCTGTCCTGACCACTCATCGCAATGAGCGGCGCGCCCCCGTTTTTCTTCCAATCGTCGAGCTTTTGAATCGCGTCTTTAAAGACTTTTGTATCCGCATCATCGGTTTCGGCATCGTAACGCTTCGATAAGTCTTGCAGTTGATTTTCTATCCCTTCCAACGCTTTTAATAAACCTTGAATCTCGTTTCTGCCCAGCTGATCCCCGCCCGCGTTCTCTCTGGGATCGGTGCTGATGAATACCCCTTGCTTGGCGCGAATCGCCGCCGCGTGATCCGTGCGCAACTCCGCCCCCTCGCCGCGATACTCGCCTTTGCCGCCTGAGCGCTCGTGCGTGAGATACCCCAAATTGAGCTGGCTTTGCCCATGGTCTGACATCACCTGCGCGGAGATTTCACCCGGCGTATCGTCTAACCTTAACTGATTCTTTCTGCGCCCCTCCACCTCTTTGGATTTGACCACCATCAACGCCTTTTGCGCAGGCAAGGCATACGGCGGCATGTGGGTTTCGTTGTAGACGCGCCCCGTGATGATCGGTCTATCCGTATTGCCGTTTAAAAACTCGACAATCACCTCCTGACCGATTCGGGGCAGCGCCATTTCGCCAAAGTTCTGACCCGCCCAGCCGCTGGCCACGCGAATCCACGCCGAAGAACGTTCATCATTCACGCCCACTCTGTCCCAATGAAACTGCACGCGAACCCTGCCGTATTCGTCGGTGTGAATCTCTTGATTGCCGGGACCGGTCACCATCGCCGTTTGCGGCGCGTTGATAGTATTGGTATGTGTGAGTGCCGGACGCCATGTGATCGCGCGGCGAATGCAGGTAAATTCGTTTTGATAGGTGGTTTCGCTTTGTCCGTTCACCTCAATGTTGTTGCGCGCCGTGTGATGAACGGAGAGGATCAAAAAGGAAAGATCGTCCTCGTCTTGGCTGTGTAATTGGCTTTTAAAGTCTTCGTTGTCCAGCGTGAACGCTCTGCCGGGTTGAAGGTACGGGTTTTGGCTTATCCCCTCAAAGTGTTTGCCCTTCGATTGAATCGCCTGAATTCTTTTGTTCGCCAAAGCCTGCGCTACGTCCGTATTCGGAAAGCCATACGCGCCCAAAGACTCATAAATCTCAAGATTCGGCACGCGCCCTTGAACATTCGTGGTCTCTTCATTGACGCCGACGGGTCGGGGGACTTTAAAATCAAAACTTTCCACCGTGACGGAAGTCGACGCCACGCATCGCACGGGGTTAAACACGGAGATCATGTCCTCATTGGCAGAACCGGTGTCGTTTTGATATTTGACGTGTTCGTTGCCGTCGATCGGTTTGGCGAGTTTGGATAAATCGTGAACCACGAGTTTATGTTTGCCGTCTTCCGTGTGTTCGTACCAATAATACCAACCGTTATTCTCAAAGCGACGATGAAAATAGTTGTAATCGGTTTCGTTGTATTGAATGGCGTCGGTCATCGCGGGGTCTTCACCCACCAATCGAAATTCAAAGTCCGGCAAGGCGCCGTATTCGGAAATCAGCGTTTTAAACTGATCTTGAACATTCATGTTGTGGAAGATAAAACAATCCTGACGATACGCCATGAACGCCGTCCAAGGGCGAAGAGTCATCGTATAGCTTGCCAGACCCCCGTCTGATCCCAGACTTTTAAAGTCAAACACGTAACCTGAAAACCGACGCACGGATTTGTCGCTGCGCAAAAGCTCGATGACGACCAATTTGCCGATCATTTCTTTGAGCGCGATTTTCGGGTCAGGCGACAACAGTTTCACGGTGTAGCAAAAGTCTTGAGACAATTGCTCGAAGCCGTCCAAGGATTGGACAAAAATCAAGGCGCCGGGTCCATCCTCAAACGGGAATTTGATCTGCAACAAGCGGTTATGTTGGATGGTGGCAATCAAATCGTGAAGCGCGGAAACCGAGATACTTTGAGACATGAAATAACCTTTATTGATCAGCACATTTGAGAAAAAGACCCGGTCATGTCGCTTTTATCCCGCTTCTCGCTTCTTGGCTTGCGGTGGACAACCCGCAATCTTTTTTAGAAATCACAAGGCGGCCGGGCGGAACAAAAAAACTTTTGCAAAGATTTCTTAGAGCATGACGCAAAATTTTCCGGGTCTTGGAAAACCATGGAAAATTCTAACACGCACTTTATGCCACCCCCCAAGAAAAAGCGATCGTTTTTGAAGAGAATTTACGACAATAAAATGTTCGTCAAAAAGGGGGGGGGCTTTTTGCGTTTCAGGAATCAGGAACTCGTCATTCTGCGCGAAGCCGCAGAATCCACACGCCGCTGTAAAGCGGCGTCACAAGCGGTCTCGACCCGCAATTCGGTTTTTTGCATCGCGGGCGAGGCAAGCCTCGCCCCTACGCAAA
>JAIRPA010000167.1 GCA_031257235.1 Burkholderiales bacterium
TAAAACTGCCGTCACCGGCATTTCCCACACGCGCTGGGCAACCCACGGCGCACCGACGGAAACCAACGCGCATCCGATTACCTCCCATCACGAGATCGCTCTGGTTCATAACGGCGTGATCGAAAACCACGAAGCCTTGCGCGACACTTTGCAAAAAAACGGTTATACCTTTGTGACGCAAACCGATACCGAAGTGATCGCGCATTTGGTGCATTCGTATTGGCACGGTGAAGCCAACAAGGATTTATTAAAAGCCGTTCAACTGACCACGATGCGCCTGATCGGTGCTTACGCCATTGCCGTGATTTCCTCGCGCGAGCCGCATCGCATTGTCGGCGCGCGGTCGGGTAGCCCTTTGGTCGTCGGTAAAAACGAACACGGGTATTATGTGGCGTCCGACCCTGCCGCCTTAACGCCGGTCACGCACGATGTGGTGTATCTCGAAGAAGGCGACACGGTGGATCTAACCCCTGACGACGTCACCTATTACGCGCGCGAGAGTAACAACACCTTCACGCGCACCACGCGCGCCCTCACGCACATTCCCGTTTCGGATATGAGCGTGAATTTAGGCTCTTACCGACACTTCATGCAAAAAGAAATTTTTGAGCAACCGCGCGCGATTGCGGATACCTTAGAAGGCATTGTCGAAATCACGCCCATGCTTTTTGGCGATCAGGCAGAAGCGGCATTGTCCGGCGTGGATAGTCTTTTGATTCTGGCGTGCGGAACCAGCTATTACGCCGGGCAGGTGGGCAAACAGTGGGTGGAGACATTAGCGCGCCTTCCGGTGTCTGTGGAAATCGCCAGCGAATATTGGCATCGTGACAGCGTCCCCAATCCCAACGCCTTGGTGGTGGTGGTGTCGCAGTCGGGCGAAACCGCTGATACTTTGGCGGCACTCAAGCACGCAAAAGCATTAGGTCACCAACACACCTTGGCGATTTGCAACGTGGCGACAAGCGCGATGGTGCGGCAAACCGAGATGACTTTTCTCACGCACGCCGGGATTGAGGTGGGGGTGGCTTCCACCAAAGCGTTTACCACGCAGTTGGTGGCGTTGTTTTTATTGGCGTTGACCTTAGCCAAACTGCGCGGGCGTTTGAGCGCGGACGACGAAAGCAAACATTTAAAAGCCTTGCGACACTTACCCTCGTCCGTACAGTCCGCACTGGCGCTGGAGCCGCAAACCATCGCGTGGGCAGAAACCTTCAAGCACAAAGAACACGCCCTCTTTTTAGGGCGCGGGCTTTCGTTCCCGATTGCCGAAGAGGGCGCGTTAAAACTCAAAGAAATTTCCTACATTCACGCAGAAGCCTATCCCGCCGGCGAGTTAAAACACGGTCCGCTCGCCTTAGTCGATGCCGAGATGCCGGTTGTTGCCATCGCGCCCAACGATGTTTTGGTCGAAAAGTTAAAGGCAAATTTACAGGAAGTCCGCGCGCGCGGCGCGGAGCTTTACGTGATTGCGGATTTGGATACGCCTTTGATGGTCGGTGACGGGATTCGCGTCTTGCGCGTCCCGGAACACGCAAGCCTGCTCTCGCCGATTATTCATGTCGCGCCGTTGCAGTTGCTCGCGTATCACGCCGCCGTAATGCGCGGCACCGATGTCGACAAACCGCGCAATTTGGCCAAAAGCGTGACGGTCGAGTGACGGTTCGCCCAAAGAACGCCAAAAAGTGATACTTTTTGGCGGTTTGTGATTTCCAAAAAAGGACAGGCAAAGCCTGATCCTTTTTTGCGTTTCAGGGATCAGAGGTCAGGAATCAGGCATCAGAAACGCCGTCATTCTGCGCGAAGTTTGCGAAGCAAACGAAGTCGCCGAATCCACACGCAGCCTTTAGGCTGCGTCATTGCGGGCTTGACCCGCAATCCGGTTTTTCCGCCTTTCCTACAAAAAATCGTCGGGGTCCCCCCGCGATTTTTTGGAAACCCCAAACCGGCAAAAAGTAGGGGTTCACTTTTTGCCGAACGATCCCTGATTTATTTCAATCTTGCGATGATGCCGTCTAACGTATCCAATCCGGCGTAGTGAATGATCACTTTCCCGCCTCTTGCCCCTTTTGCGTCGATTTGCACGCGCGCCCCCAAAGATTCCGAGAGTTCTTCCTCCAAGCGAATCGTGTCGGCATCCCGCTTTTTCTCGGTTTTGCGCGGCGGCGAGGAAGGAGACAACAAGGATTGCGCCAAGCGTTCGGCTTCCCGAACGGATAAGCCGTCTTTGATGATGCGCGTTAAAGCGACTTGCTGTTGCGGCGCCGACAACACCAACAGCGCGCGCGCATGACCGCTGTTGATGTAGCCGGACGAAAGCGCGCTTTGTACGGCAGGGGAGAGTTGCAATAGCCGCAACGTGTTCGTGACCGCGCTGCGCGAACGCCCCACGGCTTGCGCCAGCGTTTCGTGCGTTAAGTGAAATTCATTCATCAGCCGATCAAAACCCTGCGCCTCCTCCAGCGGATTTAAATCTTCGCGTTGAATGTTTTCGATCAACGACCACGCCAGCGCGGTTTGGTCGGGAATTTTTTTGACCAACACGGGAACCTCGACAAGCCCCGCGATTTTTGCCGCGCGCCAACGACGTTCCCCGGCGATGATCTCAAACCGATCCGCCGACACTTTGCGCGCGATGATCGGTTGCATCAATCCTTGTTCTTTGATGGATGCCGCCAACTCATTTAACGAGACTTCGTCCATCTTGGTGCGCGGTTGATATTTCCCCGGCTGCAACAAGGTCACGGAGAGCGTTTGCAATTCGGACTCAACGACGGGGACGGCTGGCGTGACGCTTGCGTTATTTTGTGGGGCAGGCGTTGTTTCCGGCGCATCCGGCGCGGACAAAAGCGCGTCTAAACCGCGACCTAAACCTTTGAGGCGTGACATAAAATCTCCTTTTCTCTTCAATAATTAAGTAGCACTTACTTCGCCGGAAACAGGCTTAGCGTTGTTGTTTTGAGCCGATGACGCACCCTCCGGCGCGGCAGTTTGGGCAAGGTTTTGCGCGCGGGCGCGCGATTGGGCTTCCCGCCGTAAGAGTTCACCTGCCAGCGCCAAATACGCCTGCGCGCCTTTGGAAAGCGGGTCCAGTTTGATCGCGGGCATGCCGTGCGAGGGAGCTTCGGCAAGCCGAATGTTGCGCGGAATCACGGTATTGAACAATTTGTCGCCAAAATGTTTGGCAAGCTCGGCGGAAACGTTTTGCGCCAGCAGGTTGCGAGGATCAAACATGGTTCTCACGATGCCCTCTATTTCGAGCTTCGGGTTTAAGTGAGCGCGTACTTTTCTCACCGTCTGCACGAGATCGGAAAGCCCTTCGAGCGCGTAGTATTCGCATTGCATCGGGATAATCACCGCCTGCGCCGCACACAATCCGTTCAAGGTTAATAGCGAAAGCGAGGGGGGGCAATCCAAAAGCACATAATCGTATTCGGCGGCAATCTCGGAAATCGCACTTTTCATCTGCGAGAGCGCGGTTGAAAGCGCGTCTTTAAGACGGGTTTCTCGGTCGGGAAGTTCGACCAACTCGACCTCCGCACCGGCAAGGTCGCGGCTGGATGAAACCACGTCGTAACCGCCGGACGGGGAGGTGGCGCGAACATCCGCAATGGTCTTTTCGCCCAACAATACCTGATAAACATTTTGGTTAAGCGCGCGCTTATCCAGCCCTGATCCGGTCGTGGCATTGCCTTGCGGGTCTAAGTCCACCAACAAAACGCGCTGTTTCATCGCGTGCAAACTTGCGGCTAAATTCACGGTCGTCGTGGTTTTGCCGACCCCGCCTTTTTGGTTCGCAATCGCAATAATGCGAGGGGTTGTTCTAGTCATCGTTGATCGTCTCCTCCATCAATATAAGATGCCTCTGTATGTCGGGCATGAAAGGCGGGGTCACCGCCTGATTTTGAAACACGCGAATGTCACAAGGCAAGTCCGCGATCTCGTTCTCCGGATTTAAGCCTTTCATCGCAGCCCAAATCCCGCGGGCGGCAAGCGTGTGACGACTTGCCTCCACAAAAGGGGTCAACGCCGAAAACGCGCGCGAAATGATGATTTCAAACGGCGCCAACGGCATCATGGTTTCGATTCGCCCGTGTTCTGCTTTGGCGTTGGGCAATTTTAATTCGGCAATGGCTTGGGTACAAAAAGCCGCTTTTTTTTGCGCGGCGTCGATCATCGTGACCGCCCACGAAGGACGGGCAATGGCCAAAATAATGCCGGGGACTCCCGCGCCCGCGCCCACGTCCAGCACCTTGACAGGTTTGCAAGCACTTACATCGCCGGAAAGGGGTTGAGCTTGATCGGTGTCACCCAAGCCGCGACGGGAAAGCGCGTCATCCAAATAAGGAATCACCGAAAGCGTGTCAAAAATGTGCAGGTTCAACATGTCGGGTAATGCGTCAATCGCGGTCAAATTGTAGGTTTTGTTCCACTTTTTTAATAGATATATGAACGATAAAACACGGCTGTACTGCGTTTCATCGAAAGTAAGTCCTATCTCACCTATACCTAAAGCGAGCCTGTCCGCAAGGCTGTCTTGGGCATCGTTTTTGATCGAGAGCGCGCGATTGAAGGTCATGAGTGCAAGGCGTCCTTCGCGTTTCGGCGTTTTAAATGAACGAGCAACAGCGCGATCGCGGCGGGGGTCACGCCCGAAATACGAGAGGCTTGTCCGACGGTCTCCGGCTTATGGGCGTTGAGCTTTTGGCAGACTTCCGTGGATAATCCCCGCACGCTTTGGTAATCCAAGTCCGCGGGCAGGCGCGTGTTTTCTTCACCGGCGGCGCGCTCGATTTCCAATCGCTGTCTGGCAATGTAGCCTTCATATTTAATCCGAATTTCGACTTGTTCGGCAACGACGGCATCGACGTTTTGAAGCTCGTCAGACAGTTGAGACAATGCCGCAAAATCAACGTCGGGTCGACGCAAAAGATCGGCAAGCGACGCGCTTTTTTTGACGGGCGTTGCGGCAGAATCATCGTAACCCCTTGATTTTTCTACGAATTTTTCGATAACCGCCGGCGACACCCACGTGGACTTCAACCGCTCCGACAAAAGCGCGACCGCATCGCGTTTTTTGCAAAAGGCTTCCCACCGAACATCGTCCACCAGCTTAAATTCGCGTCCGATTTCGGTCAGCCGTTCGTCCGCGTTATCTTCGCGCAACTGTAAACGGTATTCGGCGCGCGAGGTAAACATCCGATAAGGTTCGGTGATGCCGCGCGTGATGAGATCATCCACCATCACGCCCAAATAGGCTTCGTCCCGTCGCGGAGACCACGCGGAAAGCCCCCGCGCAAACCGAGATGCGTTAATGCCCGCTAACAAACCCAGCGCGGCAGCCTCTTCGTATCCGGTGGTTCCGTTGATTTGCCCCGCCAAAAAGAGCCCGGAAACGGCTTTGGTTTCAAGCGAGCTTTTCAACGCGCGCGGATCAACATAATCGTATTCAATCGCGTAGCCGGGACGCAGTAAGTGCGCCTGTTCACATCCGGCGATGCTGCGAACCAAATTGAGCTGCACATCAAAGGGCAACGAGGTCGAAATCCCGTTCGGATAGACTTCATGCGTGTCCAAGCCTTCGGGCTCAATGAAAATTTGGTGCGAATGACGGTGCGCAAACCGAACAATTTTGTCCTCGATCGAGGGGCAATAGCGAGGTCCCGTGCTGGTGATTTTCCCTGAATAAAGCGGCGAGCGATCTAATCCGCCGCGTATGATTTCGTGCGTTTTTTCGTTGGTGTGCGTGATCCAACACGACACTTGACGAGGATGAAGTGCGCCATCGCCCAAAAACGAGAAAACGGGGGTCGGCGTGTCGCCCGGCTGTTCCTGCATCTTGGAAAAATCCAAGGTTCGCGCGTCCAAGCGCGGCGGCGTTCCGGTTTTAAGCCTTCCTATCGGAAGCGCATCGCTTAACCGCCGCAGGCTGTGCGCCAAAGGGTAAGCCGCAGGATCGCCCGCGCGTCCCGCCTCATAATGGCTCAAACCGACATGCGCCAGCCCTGCCAAAAACGTTCCGGTAGTGAGCACTAACGCTTGCGCGTTAAACCGCACCCCTATTTGAGTCATGACCCCGACCGCTTTCCCGTTCTCAATCAACAAATCATCCACCGCGTGAGCAAACAGGGATAAATTTGGTTGATTCTCAAGGCGATGACGAATTGCCTTTTTGTAGAGCGTTCTGTCCATCTGCGCGCGTGTTGCGCGAACGGCAGAACCCTTGCTGGCATTGAGAATCCGAAACTGGATGCCCGCCTCGTCGGCAGCCAAAGCCATCGCGCCGCCGAGCGCGTCAACCTCTTTGACCAAATGCCCTTTGCCGATTCCGCCGATGGCAGGATTGCACGACATTTGCCCCAAAGTCTCCAAATTGTGAGTGAGTAATAACGTTTTCGCGCCGGATCGCGCGGACGCCAGCGCCGCTTCCGCGCCGGCGTGTCCGCCGCCAACCACAATCACGTCAAAAGTTTCGGGATAAACCATGGATAGTTGATGTTTCACGTGAAACATCCATTTTTTGCTGTTTTTCAGCGATAACGAATCATATCAGGGAATAAACCGTGTGAATGCCTGTTTGCCCCCAATCGCGCAAATTTTTAGTGTTTTTTTGAGGCAACGGATGTTTCACGTGAAACATCCGTTCTTGGGTTGGCGCTCACTAACTTTGTTGGGGTGTTTCACGTGAAACATTCCAAGCCTCCTAAGTCACGATAGTGCCGTCCCGTCAACGGGAAAGGCTTTTGTGAGCGGTCGCTTACATAGAAACGTGGCAAACCCATGTTTCACGTGAAACATGGGTTGAAGACGAACAATCCTGTTGGCGGGGACTCACCCATTCATACGGATGAGCCTGCGGAACAACGGAAAGATGATGCCCCTTTCTTCGGTTGCCACAATCACCCCTTCTTCGTTGGTTATCAGAATCTGCCGCCCCCGACCCCCGATCACACCTTAAGACTTTCGCAAAGGTTTCGCCCATCCTTTTGTTGGCACTCACTAACTAAATTTCGATGTTTCACGTGAAACATCTCAACCCTCCCAAGTCACGAAAGCACCGACAAGCAAACGGAAAGCCTTTTGTGAGCGGTCGCTTACATAGAAACGTGGCAAACCCATGTTTCACGTGAAACATAGGGCTGAAAAGAACGGGCGATGTTGGTGGGGACTAACTTATTCCGTCACACAACGCCATCACGGCGGAGTTTGACAAAGGATCAGTAGATTAAAAATGCGCGACGCTCTTCTTCCCAAAGCGTTTCGTCACGCGAGGCGGCGTCTTCGAGATCGTCGGGAGAAGCCACGGGGTCATCCACCCACAAACGTAAGTGGTCACTCCCGTTGATCAGATCAATCGCCAAACGATCGAACTCATACTCATAAGGAAAGTTCCGCCAGAGGGAGTAATCCGGGTAATTCGCGCGAATGGCTTTAAAAGCGAGGGCAATCAGCCGCCAAGGACGAAACCGAAGCGGATTGTAATCGGCAAAGTCGGTATGGATGTGGATGCCGTGGCAGAGCGTCCCGACGTGTTTGTGAAACATCGGCTCAAACGCACACACGCGTGGTTTGCATCCTGCCAGCCATTCCGGCTTTAACTCAAACATGGTTTTGAGGATTCGGTTCGGGTCGATGTCCGGCGCGCCGAATAACTCCAGCGGTCGCGTCGTTCCGCGACCTTCGGATAAGGTGGTTCCTTCCAACATCACGGTGCCGGCGTAGGCGCGCGCCATGTTGAGCGTGGGCGCGTTAGGGCTGGGCGGCACCCAAGGGCGGTCAAGCGTCCAGCCAAACGGCGGCAACTCCGGCTGCCAATGATGGAGAGGAACAACACGCGAATCCACGTCAAGTTTGTACTGACTCACAAAATAACGCGATAATTCGCCCAAGGTCAGCCCGTGCCGCATCGGGATTTTTCCCGCCCCGACGAAACTTTCCCATCCTTCTTTGAGCGTTAAACCTTCGACAGGACGACCGACCGGATTCGGGCGATCCAGCACGATCACGGTCTTTTGGTGCGCGGCGGCCGCCTCAAGCACGTAACGCAAGGTGGTTATGAAGGTGTAGATGCGGCAACCCAGGTCTTGCAAATCAACGAGCAACACATCAAACGTGTCCATCATGGCATCGGTGGGACGACGTGTTTGTCCATACAAGCTGAATACGGGAATATTTAAGTGCGGGTCAAAAAAGTCAGGAGATTCAATCATGTTGTCTTGCTTGTCACCACGCAAACCATGTTGGGGACCGAATGCCGCCGTGAGTTGAATATCAGGAAGCGATGAAATGGCATCCAACGCGTGGGTTAAATCCGGCGTCAAAGAAGCAGGATGCGCCAAAAGCGCGACACGACGACCTTTCAGTTCACGAGAAAGGGTCGGGTTGCGTAAAAACTGATCGAGTCCGAATAATGTGCTCATTTTAAATATGACCTGTTTGTAATGAATGCCACGCCATGCTAAGTCCCTTGACTTAAGGGCAAACCCGCATCGTCACGGGTAAGAAAAAACTCCGTAAACCCGCGAGGGTCGTGAAAATCAGGGGTTGGATTAGGGTGACAAAGCGCCCAATACGACAACGTCCTGTCCCGATGCTCCAAAACGGAAGTGAGTGCTAACTTTGGATGTAATGGCGGTAGGGCCGACAATTCAAGGGAAAGAAGAAGCGATAAAGCCTTGTTGGCGAAGTCCCATTGAATGTCCGGCTTTGGGAGCGCGGCTTTTCGCTCGTCGATAACCCGATAGGCGCGAAACGAAAGCGCTCCCCACGCGCCGGAAGGGGCGAAATGATATTCATAGTAGGCGTCGCCCTCTCCGCGCAGGAAAAACTCAAAGCAGGTGTGTTGCCAAATCGGGCTTAAATCCGGCTTGTGATCGCGCTCAACAATCAAGTCATCGCAATCGTCAATGCAAAAGCGCAGTTCCAAGCGATCCTTCACTCGGCTGACGGCAACGTTCACCGAAGATGCGCCCGCGCGTTTGGGTAGGTGCGCGGGATGGGGGCAAAGGTTGGCGGCAAAAGTCTTCATCGCGCTATTGTAATGAGAGTATCGCGCCGCGACAATTTGAGACTTTTGCAAAACGCCTTTACGTCCAAACACAGGGTTTTGAAAAATCTCAAAGATAATACATAAAATTCTTGCCTTGATTTTGGTGGTTGGCTTCGTTTGCAAGGGCTTCGAGAGAAATAGACGAAAGCGCGGAAGTAAGCGCAGACTTCGCTTTGGAGTACGCTAATACTTGAAGCGCGGCATCAATCCCAAACGCGTTATCGGGAACGCTTTTGTCGTTTTCCTCAAATAAAGACGGATCAACCGAGGCAACGACATCCAATGCGTTGATGTTTTGGGGAGGCCGGTTCAACCGATACCCGCCTCTGGCACCTTTGATCGACGAGACCACATCCCCCCGTTTTAACAACGAAAAAATTTGCTCCAAATAAATTTTGGAGATGTCCAACTCTTCCGACAAGCTGATTAAAGTCACCGAATCACGGACATCATAAAGCTGCGCCATCCGTATCGTGGCGGCAAGCGCGTAGCGAACTTTTGCGGAAAATTTCATGGTTTCATAGGACTGTCAACGAGAAACCATTATAAACATATTTATTTACATGGTAATAGGGTTCGGGACGCCGGGCGTTGCAAAAGTTTCAAACTATTCTTCCCCCGATAAGCGATCAAATTTTCGGTAAGAAAGTGCTTCGGCCACATGTGCGCGAGTGATGCCTTTGGAACCGGCAAGGTCGGCAATCGTTCGCGCAACGCGCAAGAGGCGATGGTACGACCGCGCGGAAAGATAGTTTTTTGACATCGCCGCGCCAAGCAAATTTTCAGCGTCATCTTCAATCAAAGCGTAGCTTTGAAGCATGGCGGGCGTTAAGTGAGCGTTTGCACACTTTTGACGTTGCCACTGAACGGCGTAGGCTTTGGTCACACGTGCGCGAACAAGCTCGCTACTCTCGCTGTCAGGATCCGCCGGTGCGTTTAACTTGATGGCTTCTGACGGTAACGGTGGGACATCTACCGCTAAATCTATCCTATCTAACAACGGACCGGAGATGCGCGAGCGGTAGCGGATGATTCTGTCCGGCGTACAACGACAACGACCGCTTTCATGCCCCTGCCAACCGCAAGGACAAGGATTCATCGCGGCGATCAATTGAAACCGGGCGGGAAAAACGCTTTGCCGCGCCGCGCGCGAGATATGAATCTCACCGGACTCAATCGGCTCACGCAACACTTCAAGCACCGATCGATCCCATTCCGGCAGCTCGTCTAAAAACAAAACGCCGTGGTGCGCCAGCGAGATTTCCCCGGGACGGGGATCACTTCCCCCGCCGACCAAAGCCACCGCGCTCGCCGTGTGGTGCGGATTTCGGTAAGGACGCTTTCGCCAAGAACTTGCCGGATCGAATCGCCCGACCAAAGATGCGATGGACGCGGTTTCCAGTGCTTCTTTTTCGGATAGAGGCGGCATGATGCCCGGAAGTCGGCTCGCCAACATGGATTTTCCGGTTCCGGGACTGCCGATAAAAAGTAGCGAATGCTGCCCCGCCGCCGCGATTTCCAGCGCGCGTTTGGGAAGGCGCTGTCCGCGCACTTCAGACAAGTCCGGCACATGAGAACCGGCATCGGCTTGAACCGTGTAAGGTAATGGCGACAAGGGCTCGCGCTTTAGTAAGTGCCCACACACTGCCAGCAAAGATTTTGCGGGATACACCTTTGCGCCCCGAACAAGCGCGGCTTCTTTCGCGCTTAATTCGGGCAAAATAAAGGCGCGACCGTCGGATTGAGCCGACACCACCATCGGCAACGCGCCGCGCATGGCACGCAACTCTCCGGTCAACGCAAGCTCTCCTGCGAACTCATATTCATCAAGCGCTTTTTGCGGAATTTGCCCGGTGGCGGCGAGAATCCCCAAGGCAATCGGAAGATCAAAACGACCGGATTCTTTCGGGAGATCGGCGGGCGCTAAATTGATGGTGATGACACGCGGCGGAAATTCAAACCGGGAATTGACGATTGCCGCGTGGACGCGATCTCGCGCCTCACGGACTTCGGTGTCGGGAAGTCCGACAATGTTGACTCGCGGCAACCCGTTCGATAAATGCACCTCCACAGTGACGGGCGGCGCGGAAAGCCCGGATAGCGCTCGTGAACGCACAATGGCTACAGTCATGGAAACCTCGACATAAGGATTAACAAAGAATATTGAACCGGCAAAAACACCTCCTTGATTGAAAAGCAAAAGACTCTTTTCTCTAATGAAATCGTTTGACGCAAATAAGTCAGCGTGCGTTTTTTATTAAGCTCAATGAACGCTATCGCGTTTTGAGTGATTCTTGGCGCACTTGTCCCGGCAAACCCGGACTTTAGACCTTGGCTAAACGCCTATCCGTTCTTTTTCTCGAAGGCTTCCATGAAGGCAATCAAAGCGTCAACGCCTTCGATAGGCATTGCGTTATAGATAGACGCGCGAATCCCGCCGGAAATCTTATGCCCTTTTAAGTTAATCAGCCCGTTTTCTTTTGCCTCTTCGACAAAAAGCCCCGTGAGCGTTTCATTCGGCAAATCAAAGGTCACGTTCATTCTTGAACGGCTCTTTTTGTGAACCTTGCCACGATAAAAATCGCCGCGATCCAAAAGCGCGTACAAGCGGTCTGCCTTTTCCTGATTGCGTTTTTCCATGGCGGCAAGTCCGCCTTCGCGTCGCAACCAGGCAAACACCAAGCCTGAGACGTAAATGGCAAACGTCGGCGGCGTGTTCAACATCCACTCGTGTTTTTTTTGCGTAGCGTAGTGCCAGATGGAAGGACATATCGGCAAAGCGCGATCCAATAAATCGTTTTTAACAATCACAATCGTCACGCCCGCCGGCCCGACATTTTTTTGCGCGCCGGCGTAAATCAACCCAAAACGATTCACCTCAATCTCGCGCGATAAAAAATTAGAAGACATGTCCGCCACCAGCGGCACAGAACTGACCTTCGGCGTGAATGAATACTCCACACCGGTGATGGTTTCGTTCGCGCAAATGTGCAGGTACGCGGGGTTGTCCGACATTTGCCACTCCGATTGGGGCGGCACGTGATAAAAACCGGAGGATTCGGCCGATGCCGCAAGATGAACCTGCGCGTATTTTTTGGCTTCTTCGATGGAGTTTTTTGACCAATGCCCCGTGTGCACAAAATCAATGGTGGTGCGATTGCCTAATAAATTCAACGGAACCGCCGCGTTCTGCCCTTTCGCCCCGCCTTGCAAAAATAAAACGGTGTAATCGCTCGATAAGTTTAAAAGCGCGCGCAAATCACGCTCGGCATTGGCGGCAATCTCAAGAAACGCCTCACTTCGGTGACTCATTTCCATCACCGAAAGACCGCGCCCCTGATAGTCGAGCAATTCCTGCTGAACCTGTTTTAACACCGACTCCGGCAACGTTGCCGGACCGGGATTAAAGTTAAACGGGCGCGCCATGATTGAATTATTCCTCCGTGTCGTCGTCTTGTTCTTCAACCCGCTCCAAGCCCGCGAGCTTTTCATCATCGCCCAGGTTAATCAGCGTCACCCCTTGTGTGGAACGCCCCATCTCGCGGATCGATTTAACTTTTGTGCGAATCAATACGCCGCCGGTGGAGATCAACATCACTTCATCGTCAGGATTCACCAAAGCCGCCGTCACCACTTTGCCGTTGCGCTCGGATTGCAAAATAGCAATCATGCCTTTGGTGCCGCGACCGTGTCGCGTGTATTCGACAATCGGCGTGCGCTTGCCGTAACCGTTTTCGGTGGCGGTCAATACGGATTGATTTTCGTTTTCCGCCACCAACAACGCAATCACGCGCTGGTCTTTGGAAAGTGCCATACCGCGCACCCCTTTGGCGGCGCGCCCCATCGCGCGAACATCGTTTTCGTCAAAGCGAACGGCTTTTCCGCCTGAGCTAAACAACATCACATCGTGACTTCCGTCGGTCAACGCCGCACCAATTAAATAATCGCCGTCTGCCAGATCAACCGCAATGATGCCCGAAGGACGCGGACGAGAAAAATCGGAGAGCCGCGTTTTCTTAACCGTGCCTTTCGCGGTTGCCATGAAGACAAAACGATTTTCCGAGAATTCCGGCACCGGCAAAATGGCAGTAATCTTTTCACGATCCGCCAACGGCACTAAATTGACGATCGGCTTGCCGCGCGACGAACGCCCGCCTTGCGGCACGTTATAAACTTTGAGCCAATAAACACGACCGCGATTGGAAAAACACAAAATGTGATGATGCGTGTTCGCCACAAACATGCGTTCGATGAAATCATTGTCTTTGGTGGCGGTGGCTTGTTTGCCGCGCCCGCCGCGTTTTTGTGCGCGGTATTCCGTCAACGGTTGTGATTTCATATAGCCGGTGTGCGACAACGTGACCACCATTTCTTCCGGCGTGATCAAATCTTCAATCGAAATGTCTTCGCCCTGCGCGATGATTTCCGAGCGACGCGGCACCCCATATTCTTTTTTGACTTCGTTTAATTCGTCTTCGATGATTTTGGCGATACGCGCGGGTTTGGCCAAAATATCCAATAAATCGACAATCAACGCCATGACTTCACGGTATTCGCCGGTGATTTTGTCTTGCTCCAGACCGGTCAAGCGTTGCAGGCGTAATTCGAGAATGGCTTGCGCCTGCGCGTCCGATAAGCGATAACCGCTTTTGTCCGGCAACCAGCCCACGTCTGCCGACAAATCTTCCGGACGTGCCGCATCCGACTGCGCCCGTTTAATCATTTCTTCAACGACGGCAGAGCGCCATGTTTTGGCCAAAAGCGCGGCTTTAGCCTCAGGCGGCGTGGCGGAGGCTTTAATCAGTGCGATGATTTCATCAACATTGGCAAGCGCCACGGCAAGCCCTTCCAAGATGTGTCCGCGATCCCGCGCTTTTCTTAACTCAAACCGCGTGCGACGCACGACAATTTCGCGGCGATGCTGAATGAAGGTTTCCAAAAACTGCTTTAAATTTAACAACCTCGGCTGACCGTTCACCAGCGCGACCATGTTCATCCCGAAGCTGTCTTGAAGCTGGGTTAATTTATAAAGGTTGTTTAAAACGATCTCGGGAACTTCACCGCGCTTTAATTCGATCACCGCGCGCATCCCGGTGCGATCCGACTCATCGCGTAGCTCGGAGATGCCGTCAATTTTCTTATCGCGGACCAGCTCGCCGATTTTGGTCAAAAGCGCGGCTTTGTTGACCTGAAACGGAATTTCATCAATGATGATTGCCTGACGATTGCCTTTTTCCAAATCTTCAACGTGCGTTCTCGCGCGAATCACGACTTTGCCGCGACCGGTTCGATAACCTTCGCGGACGCCCTCCAATCCGTAAATCAAACCCGCCGTCGGAAAATCCGGCGCGGGGATGTGGTGCATCAGGGCATCAATCGAAATATCGGGGTCTTTTAAAAGCGCCAAACAGCCGTTGATGACTTCCGACAAATTGTGCGTGGGAATGTTGGTGGCCATGCCGACGGCGATCCCCGCGCTGCCGTTGACCAAAAGATTGGGCAAGCGTGTCGGCAAGACCGTCGGTTCTTCGGTGGAGTTGTCAAAATTGGGCATGAAATCAACGGTTTCTTTTTGGATGTCCGCCAACATGCCTTCCGCCAACGCCGTCAATCGCGCTTCCGTATAGCGGTACGCCGCCGCAGGATCGCCGTCCACCGAACCAAAGTTCCCCTGCCCGTCCACCAAGGGGTGCGCCATGTTCCAGCTTTGCGCCAAGCGAACAAGCGCGTCATAAACAGAGGCGTCGCCATGCGGGTGATACTTTTTTAAGACTTCGCCGACCACGCCGGCGCATTTGGAGTATTTTTTGTTGTGCAACAGACCTTCGTCAAACATTGCGTACAAAATGCGGCGATGCACGGGCTTTAAGCCGTCACGGGCGTCCGGCAAAGCACGCCCGACAATCACACTCATTGCGTAATCCAGATATGAATGCCGCATCTCCGCTTCAAGACTGATCGGAAGCGTTTCTTTTGCAAAAGATTCCATATAAACTCACCGAACGGGGCTTGTCTGCCCAACGTTTAAGATAAAAACCGAAGATCGGTATCGCGCCGACCGTTGACAGCTAAACTGCGTATTTTACCTTATCTTCCGTTTTTCTGTTGCAAGAAAGAGACATGAAAACCGATAAGATTGTCTCCGAAAGGGTTAAAGTGTCGTTTGCGGGCGTCACATTGCCGCAAACTTTTACAACACGGTTGGGGTTTGCTTTATACTCGCAAAGATGGTTGAAACTTTTCAAAATTTAAAACTTTTGCTACATTAGAGGGACGTAGACACGGTGGTTTTACGGTCTTTTGAGATAAGCTCATGTAGCTTTTAAAGGTTTCCTCCTTGTCACCCTGTAACTTTTTTAAAAGGTAATCATATGAAATATTTTATCAAGGCTTTAATTTTTGTGAGTGCCGCTTTCGTCGCCACGTCCGCCTTCTCTCAGAGCGGATACACGATCGAAGGTAGCCCGTCTGCCACCATCGTTCGTAGCGGCGGTTATGGCGGTCAGGCAGGCATCAATGATCGTCTTTGCTGGCGCACCGGTTTTTGGACGCCTGCACAAGCCATTGAAGGCTGCGATCCTGACTTAGTGAAGAAATCCGAACCCGCGCCTGCTCCGACACCGATGGCGGTAGCTCCTGCTCCGACACCGATGGCGGCAGCTCCCACGCCCGCTCCGGCTCCTACTCCGGCTCCCGCACCTGTCGTCCGCAAAATTGCGTTGGATTCCAAAGTTCTGTTTGATTTCAACAAATCTGACTTAAAACCGGAAGGTAAAGCGGTCATTGATCGTGAAATCGTCTCGCAATTGCCCTCGTTCTCGGCTGTCGATTTGGTGTTGATCTCCGGTCACGCTGACCGCATCGGCTCTGAAGCGTACAACCAACGTTTGTCCGAGCGTCGCGCGGAAACTTTGCGCGCCTACTTGGTCGGCAAAGGCTTGCCGAATGACAAGATCGAAAGTTTAGGTCTTGGCAAAACCCAGCCGATCACCGGCGATTCCTGCACACAAACGAACCGTCAAGCGTTGATCAACTGCTTGGCGCCTGATCGTCGTGTAGAAATCGAAATCAAAGGCGACGCAAAATAATCAAAAGCCCGCTTTTTGAGTTCTAAAAAAACCCCGCCTAAAAAGCGGGGTTTTTTATTAAGTTCTTTGCAAAACCTCTAAATTTCGCCAAGGGGATTTTGGTCTCCACTCACTTTGCTTTGCGACATTTTGGCCGTCGCCCCCACCCAATTGCGGCGTCTTTTTTCCCGCTTCCACACGGGCGTCATGCACCGAACGCCAAAGACTTTTTTAACGGCATGGAGAAAATAAAGCCCGCCACACAGGGGAAACCAGCGATCGCCCGCTTTTTCCATCCATTGAAATCGTGAAAGCCACGGCTCGCGCGAAAACGGAAAGACATACCCCGAAAACGCGCCGCCGGCGATTTCAAAACCCAACACTTCCAGCCAATCTTTGACGCGATAGGGGCTCATCACGCGCGTCAACCATGAAGAAGGGGTTCCAAATTTTCGACGCAACCCCAAAAGCGAATACGGATTAAATCCCGCAATCAGCAAATGCCCTTCGGCGCGGAGCGCGCGATGCGCTTCACGCAACACATCATGAGGATCATCGGTAAATTCAAGCGCGTGCGGCATGGCGATTAAGTCCAGTGTCTCCGCCGGAAACGGTAGCGCGTGAGGGTCGGCGCGCACGTCGGCGGGAAGATCAAAGTCAAGGACAAACTTGTTCGGAATGCGGGATTGCGCCAACATGGGGCGATGCGGCAACCCGATTTGAATCGCGTAGTATCCAAAGATATTGGTAATGGCACGCTCAAACATTCGTTCTTCTTGCGCGAGCAGATAACGCGCCAAAGGTGTTTCCCACCCTGCCCGCGCGAGCTTATAATTTGCCGTACCCGAATGAATATCCATGAATGCGATTATCCCGATTCCCGCGCTTGGCGACAATTATATTTGGTTGATCCATAACCACCGCGAGGCGATTGCGTTTGACGCCGGAGCAAGCGCGCCGCTTCTTCGCATTCTATCCGAACAACGCCTTGATTTAATCGCGCTCTTTTCGACACATCATCATCAAGACCACGTGGGCGGCAACGAAGCCGTCGCGCAACACTTCCGCGTTCCGGTGTACGCGCCAAGCCTCGAAACCATCCCCGCCAAAACACACGCTTTGACCGGAGGCGAAACGCTTATGTTTCCTTCCATGAATCTTCGCATCACCCCTTTGCATGTTCCCGGACACACCCGCGGACATTTGGCGTATTACTGCGAACATTTAAACCGTGCCGACAATAATCCCCCTTTACTCTTTTGCGGGGACACTCTCTTTTCGTTGGGGTGCGGGCGAATCTTTGAAGGAAGTCCCGAAGAAATGTTTGCCTCGCTTAAAAAACTTGCCGCACTTCCCGACGCCACGCTTTGTTGTTGCGGTCACGAATACACGGCGCAAAACCTTCGCTTCGCGCGTTGGCTATTCCCGAACGATTTGTATTATCAAACGCGCGCCAAAGAAATTGATCATTTACGCGCACACGCCTTGCCGACAGTTCCCACCACGCTCAAAGAAGAACGCCTTCACAATCCTTTTTTGCGGGTTGACGATGAGACTTTACGCCATCGTGTCCGCGTTTTATCTTCTTTTTCCTGCACAACCCCGGTGGACACCTTTGCGGCGTTGCGGCTTTTGAAAGATCAATTTAAATCATCGGCGCCTTGACTTGTTTGTCTGTGTTGTCAACGCCCTTTCAACCGAGCCTTGTGACACCTCGTTCGGTTCAAAAATAAAATCGACGTATTGCCCTTTGGGGTGAGCGTGCGCGCATTCGTCAACGCCCCGGCTGGGCACACAAACAAGTCGGTCGTTTTGATAAACGCGCGGATACGCATCCCGCGCCCAATGCGGCACACCGGCTTCCCGCAACAAATCCCCCAACGTTCTTTGGGGTCGGTTGGCGCGTTTGAGCGTTTCGTTGGGACTTTTGCGACAAGTGATTTCAACCGTATCCGAATCTAAATCCACGCGCACACCGCGACAGGCTTGATTGTCAAGACAACGCAACACCCCATGCGGTAATAAAATCTCTTTTTCGCCCCGCCACTTTACGGAATAAGATGAAATGTGTTGATAACAGTAAATGTGACCGCGATGAATCCCCAGCGACCGATCCTCGCTGACCTTTAATGAAACCCTGCCGTCGTCACGCGCGTATTTGAATTGCCGCGCCATTTCGGTCAGCCTTGCCAATGACGGCGACCGAAGCCCTAAATGTTTTAATGCGCCTCGCAGCAGCGCGCGCGCCTTTTCATCGGAGCTCGCGCGAAAGACATCAAGCGAAAGAGGAAATCGCGCTTCATGATTGACGAGTTCTTCGATCATGGACGTT
>JAIRPA010000119.1 GCA_031257235.1 Burkholderiales bacterium
CTCCTTGCATAAAATAAAAATAACACTAAAAAGCGCATGAACCCGCGCTACACACGCAGAATGCGTTCCCCTCGACCAATCCCGGACGCGCCGGTGCGAACCGTTTCTAAAAGTGCGCCGGGCTCCAGCGCCTCTAAAAAAGCGTCCAACTTAGACGAAGCTCCCGTCAACTCTATCGTATAACTTTTTTCGGTGACATCAATGATACTTCCCCGGAAAATATCCGCCATCCGTTTCATCTCATCGCGATCTTTGCCGACCGCGCGCACCTTCACCAACATCATTTCGCGCTCGATGTGATTGCCTTCGGTAAGATCAACCACTTTAATCACTTCGACCAACTTATTGAGCTGTTTGGTAATCTGTTCGATCACGCTTTCGTGCCCGTTTGTCGTGATCGTCATTCGTGACATCGTGGCGTCTTCCGTCACCGCCACCGTCAACGATTCTATGTTATACCCGCGCGCCGAAAACAACCCCGCGATTCGGGACAACGCGCCTGCTTCATTTTCAACCAATATCGAAAGAATGTGTCTCATGTTTACTCCGAATCAAGGCGCGTCAAACAAAACCATTTCGGTCAACCCTTTGCCGCCCGGCACCATGGGAAATACGTTGGTGGTGGGATCGGTATGAATGTCTAAAAAGACCAAACGATCTTTAATCGCTAAGGCTTCTTTTAAGGCAGACTCGACTTTTTCGGGATCATCCACACGCACCCCCAAGTGGCCAAACGATTCCGCCAGCTTCACAAAGTCCGGCAAGGTATCAAAATAAGATTCCGAATAACGCGACCCGTAAAATAACTCCTGCCACTGGCGCACCATGCCCATGTAGCCGTTATTTAAATTCACGATTTTGATCGGCAGGCGATACTGCGCACACGTGGCTAATTCTTGAATACACATTTGTATCGACGCCTCGCCGGTGACGCAGATCACCTCTTTATTCGGGTTGGCGATTTTGGCGCCGGCAGCGGCGGGCAATCCGAACCCCATCGTCCCCAAACCGCCCGAACTGATGAAGCGACGCGGTTGATCGAATTTATAGTATTGCGCCGTCCACATTTGATGTTGCCCGACATCGGTGGTCACAATCGCTTCACCGTGGGTCAAACGATGCAGGGTTTCAACAACGTACTGCGGTTTGATCTTTTTGCCGTGGGTGTCGTAACGCAAACATTGTTTGTCGCGCCATGTATTGATTTGCGCCCACCATGCGGCAAGCGCTTTGGCGTTCGCGCCTTTGGGCGACCCCGCCAAGAGGGTCAGCATTTCGGCGACCACTTCACCGACATCCCCGACAATCGGAATATCCACCTGAACCCGTTTGGCAATCGACGAGGGATCAATATCAATATGTATAATTTTACGATCGTTCGCGCCGACAAAATGCGGCACGTTGCCGATCACGCGATCATCAAACCGAGCACCAATGGCAAGCAACACATCGCAATGCTGCATCGCCATATTCGATTCATACGTGCCGTGCATGCCCAACATGCCGGTGGATAAAGGATCGCTTCCGGGAAAGCCGCCCAACGCCATCATCGTTTGCGTACACGGAAAACCGAGCTCTCGCACCAGACGTGTCAACGATTCCGCCGCGTTGGACAAAACCACGCCGCCGCCAATCAACACAACCGGACGCTCCGCGCGCAACAATAACTGCATCGCTTTTTTGATTTGCCCCAAGTGTGCTTTGACCACCGGATTGTACGAACGCATGGTCAACGTTTTGGGATAAGAAAACTCCGCGGTTGCCTGCGTGACATCTTTGGGGACATCAATCAACACGGGACCGGGTCTGCCGGTCTTGGCAATATGAAACGCTTTTTTGATGGTCTCCGCCAGCTTTGCCGGGTCTTTCACCAAAAAATTGTGCTTGACGCACGGGCGCGTGATCCCGACCGTATCGCACTCCTGAAAAGCATCTTGACCGATGTAAGGCGTTGACACCTGACCGGAGATGATGACCATCGGGCTTGAATCCATGTAGGCGGTGGCGATGCCCGTCACCGCGTTGGTGGCGCCGGGGCCTGACGTGACCAGACAAACCCCAACCTTATGAGACGAGCGCGAATAAGCGTCTGCGGCGTGCGCCGCCGCCTGTTCGTGCCGAACCAAAATGTGTCGGATTTTATCTTGCGCGCAAAGCGCGTCGTAAATGTTTAAAACGGACCCACCCGGATAGCCAAAGACATATTCAACGCCTTCCTCCTGCAATGACCGGATGATGATCTCCGCACCTGTTAGCTGCGTTGCCATAATTCTTCCTGAATGAAAAAAGGTTCTTTTGGCCGCGTTCGGCGACCCTGTTACACAGTGCGCGTTGAGGATTACAACGAGTTTTAATCGCGGCGCCTCGGATAGACGCGCCGTATTTTCGAGGCAAACTCTTGCGCGTGTCTCGGACACCCGATCGAACTTGTGATTCTTACGGGGAACGTCGCAAGAAATTGCCGTGATCGACTTCAAAGCCGATAACCGTGCATGTTATCGGTTCGCGGGGATGGCGTCAAATGCCATGATTCGGACGGCAAAAAGATTCGGCAAAAAGTGAAAACCTACTTTTTGCCGGTTGGGGTTTCCAAAAAAAGGACAGGCAAAGCCTGATCCTTTTTTGCGGGAACGGCGGAAAAACCGGATTGCGGGTCAAGCCAGCTTGTGACGGTGTTTCTGATCCCTGATTCCTGATCCCTGAATTGCATCACACTTTTTTTCATTTCCGTGTCTAACTGTTAAGAATGATGCCCAAAAATGAAACAAATGATGAGGCACTTTTGAGGTCGGTTTAACCATCAGCAATGAAGCATGAAGGCAACAGGGTTTTTGAGTTTTTTTTGTGAGCCGGGTGTAACAAAATCACCACGGCATTAAAATAATATGGTAATCTTTCGTGATGAAGGAATACCCCCCTGTCCTTACACTGATGCTCATATGAACCGACATTTGAGGTGTTCTTTTCAAGCGCGTGTTATAAAACGCGTACCGGCTCGTAACGTTACGGGGAGACCTTCACTGCCCTCATGTAACTACGTTACGTTTATGTTAATTTTGAAAGCCTTATAAGCTCAAAGTATTATGCCAAAATCCAATGAACGCCAATACCGCATTTTAGTTATCGACGATGATCCGCGTCTGCGTGATCTTCTCCAACGCTATTTAACAGAAAACGGGCTTGAGACCATCACTCTTCCTGACAGCTCGCAGATTGAAAAAATCATGCAGCGTTTTCCTCCGCATTTGGTTGTCCTTGATTTGATGTTGCCCGGGGAGGACGGGCTGACGATTTGCCGTAGCCTCAGAAACACTTACGGGAGCATCCCCATCATCATTTTGACCGCGCGTCGTGAAGAAGTCGATCGCATTGTCGGTCTTGAAATGGGCGCGGACGATTACCTCGGCAAGCCGTTTAATCCGCGTGAGCTTTTGGCACGCATCCACGCTGTCTTGCGTCGCGCTCCCAAGCATGAGCTTTCCGGCGCGCCCACCGAAACCGGCACCATTCAATTTGGTCATTTCACTTTAAATCTTGCGGCGCGAACTTTAACCGGCAAGAAAGGCGAAGTCACGCATTTGAGCACCGCCGAATTTTCATTGTTGCGCGTGTTGGGTCAACACCCGCGCCAACCCTTCACACGGGAACGTTTGTCCTTGTTGGCGCGTGGCAAAGGGCATGACAGCTTCGATCGCGCGATCGACATGCAGATTTCCCGTTTGCGTCGCCTGATTGAACCCGATCCGATCAACCCGCGGTTTATTCAAACGGTGCGCGGCTTTGGCTATATTTACGTCCCTGACGACACACCGACGGCGAAACACGGTGCGCCGGGGGTGGGGGCTTCCCGCCTCAAAGGCGATGATTCCTTCTCAAAACCCGGTGACGGCTTATCCGATTCTCTGCAACCCAAAATTGATAACGACTTGCCCGTCTCGCCGTGACATTGCTGCCTAAATCGCTGTTTTCGCGATTGTTCGCTTCTTTGACGATACTCATCATCGCAGTATTCGTCTTGATGGCGTTGTTGTTTCAGTATGATCGTGAAAACCTGTTGGTTTATCAGTTTGGTTACGCCAAAGCCACACAGCTCCAAGCCTTGCGCGTCGCTTTGAGCTCTGCTCCAAGCTCGGAGCGCACGGCGGTCTTAAAGCATTTCGGGCAGCAACACGGCGCGCTTTTGGTTGAAGAGCGAACCCCCGTTCTTTTCAACATGCAGTCTTTTATTCCGATTGAGACGGAACATTCCGGACATCCGCACGCCAATCAAGAGACCGAGCCGCCGGAGTTTCGTCCCGTTTCTCCGCCGAACACCCGCGGGTTGATTCAAGAACAAGAGTTGTCTCCCTCTTTTTTAAACCTTGAAACCTATTTAAAGAAAATGTTGGGCGACGAAACGCGCGTTCGCATCCAGCCACAACAATCTTTATTGTGGATTCGTTTTTCGGCAAACGAGAATTTTTATTGGGCGGGTTTTCCTTCGCCGGAAACGCTGGAAATGCACGATTTTTCTTCCCGGACTTTATTTTTAGTCTTGATCGTCATCGGGCTTTTAGGGTTATCGGCATTCGCGCTGGCGCGATACATCACGCAACCCTTGGCAAAACTTGCGAGCTCCGTCAACATGGTGGGACGGGGAGAATATCCCTCGCCTTTGCCGGTTTCGGGTCCTTCCGAATTGATGGCGTTAAATCGCGGCTTCAACGCGATGATGATCCACTTAAAGCAAGTCGATGCCGACCGCGCCATACTGTTGGCAGGCGTATCGCACGATTTACGCACCCCGTTGGCCCGATTGCGTCTGGGCGTTGAGATGAATATCCAAGATCAAAGCGAATTAAAAATTATGATCGAGGAAATTGAAACGGTGGATCGCATCATCGACCAATTTCTTGACTTTTCCCGCACGGATTCCGAGTCCAAATCGTTATTGCAAGACATCACGCCGCTCATCGCGGCATGTGTGGCGCGTTATCGCCACAACAATTTGGATGTGCGTTTCACGCCGTCTCCAAATTTCCCTTCGCTTTTGATTCGCACGGCCGCGTGCGAGCGATTGATTTTAAACTTAATCAACAACGCGCTTTCGCACGGCAAACCTCCGGTGGAAATTTCAACGGGGTTTAACGATAAAGTGGCGTGGATTGATGTCTTCGATCATGGCGCAGGCTTCCCGAAAGAAAACCGCGAACGATTGAAAGCCCCCTTTCAACGCGGCTCTGAAGCAAGAACCGTGGAAGGCAATTTGGGCGCGGGTTTGGGGCTTGCCATCGTCGACAGAATCGTGCGCCTGCATCACGGCAAGTTTGACTTATTAAACGCACCCAACGGCGGCGCCCATGTGCGCGTCACCCTTCCGCTCCCGCCGGGTTGAACCCTCGCAAAGCCTCCCCACCCCGTCGGGGCGGCCAACCTTGTCTCCCCTTTTCAGAGGCTTTGACCCAGCAACTCATTAGCGACAGGCATTCATGCCTGTCGCTGTGTACGAACTTGGAAGGGGTTTGCACCCCTCCCAAGTCGCTACGGTCGAAACCCCGGACTTCCAGGCCGGGGTTCCGGCCTTCGCACCGCCCTAAAGGGCGGGGTTTCAAA
Source organism: Burkholderiales bacterium (assembly GCA_031257235.1). GTDB lineage: Bacteria > Pseudomonadota > Gammaproteobacteria > Burkholderiales > Casimicrobiaceae > UBA931. The sequence continues at coordinate 5,593 of JAIRPA010000119.1, forward strand.
CCGGAGTCAGTTTTACGATGACAAAAAAGTCTTGGAGGACGTTGGATAAGACCTGCTTGCGTTTCAAGAAAAGTTTAGATAGAATCCCACGTTCTTGCGGGAATAGCTCAGTTGGTAGAGCGCAACCTTGCCAAGGTTGAGGTCGCGAGTTCGAGACTCGTTTCCCGCTCCATTGTCATTTTTTTGGGTTGTCCGTTAATCGTCATCAACAACCCAAAAGAACCCTCCAATCACGCTATGGCGTGATTTTTTTTGGGTTCGGCAAAAAGTGAGCCTCTCCTTTTGCCGAATCAGGTTTCCCCAAAATTGCCTATATTTTTGCCGGTGGAAGCTACATAAAAAGCCCCGGCAAAGCCGGGAACTTTTGGTCAGAAAAAGCGGCGCGGATTGAAATAAAACCGATGATTTCTCTTACGCCTGCCACGTGTCTTTCAACGTGACCGTGCGGTTAAAAACGGGGCGTTTGGGTTGATGGTCTTTGATGTCTGCCACAAAATACCCCAAGCGCTCAAACTGAAAACGCTCTTCGGGTTGGGCGTTCGCCGCTTCCGCTTCCACGAATCCGCGAACAATGTGTTTGGAGTCCGTGTTTAAGTCGTCTAAATAACTACGCCCCACATCGCTTTTGGGTTCGATCTCTTCGAGCTCAACCGACACGGCATCAACGGGCGTTTCTTCGAGCGTCCCCATGGGGTTTTTCGCCCCGGGAAACGGCACTTTAAACAAGCGATCGTAAAGTCTTATTTCCGCAGGCACGGCGTGCGCCACGGAAAGCCAATGAATGTTTCCCTTCACTTTTCGCAGTGACGCACCTTCGGTGCCGCTTTTGGTTTCGGGATCATACGTGGCGTGAACCGCGGTGATGTTGCCGTGTTCGTCTTTATCCACCCCCACACAACGCACCAAAAACCCGTAGCGCAACCGAACTTCCTGACCTATTGCCATGCGGAAAAATCCTTTGACGGGCGTTTCCATGAAATCATCGCGCTCAATCCACAATTCGCGCGAGAAAGGAATCGCGCGCGTGCCTAATTCCGGTTTCTTCGGATGATTCGGCGCAAAACAATCTTCGCTTTTGTCTTGCGGATAATTATCAATGATGAGTTTTAACGGATGGATGACCGCCACACGGCGGCAGGCGGTCTCGTTTAAATCATCGCGCATCGCGTTTTCCAAAAGAGAAAAGTCTAACCATGAATCGCTTTTGGAAACCCCCGCGCGTTCCGCGAAGAGTTTAAAGCCGGCGGGCGTGAACCCGCGCCGACGCGCGCCGACCAACGTGGGCATACGCGGATCATCCCAGCCGTCCACATAAGCACCGTTGACCAGCTCAATCAAAAATCGTTTGGATAAAACAACATACGTTAAATTCAACCGCGCAAACTCATACTGACACGGAAGCGGTCGCGGCAACATGCCGCCGTCGGCGAGCTTGTTGATGATCCAATCGTAGAGGGGACGATGATCCTGAAACTCTAAGGTGCAAATCGAATGCGTGACGCGTTCTTTGGCGTCCGAAATGCAGTGCGTGTAATCATAAAGCGGATAAACGTTCCACTTATCGCGGGTGCGGTGATGCTCGGCGTGACGTATTCGATAAATTCCCGGATCGCGCAGGTTTAAGTTGGGGCTTGCCATGTCGATTTTTAAACGCAACACGTATCGACCGTCCGGAAAATCGCCTGCTTTCATTTGGCGAAATAACGACAAATTTTCTTCGACGGAACGATGGCGATCGGGGCTTTCTTTGCCGGGCTCGGTCAATGTTCCGCGCGAGGCGCGCATCTCTTCTGCCGTTTGACCGTCCACATAAGCCAATCCTTGCTCAATGAACCATTCGGCAAACCGATAAAGATCGTCAAAATAATCCGAGGCGTGAAAGCGATGCTCGCCCCAATCGTAACCCAGCCAACGCACCGAATCGGCAATGGAGGCTTCAAATTCCGGGTTTTCTTTGAGCGGATTGGTGTCGTCAAAGCGCAGATGGCAACGCCCGCCGTAAGAAGCGGCAAGCCCAAAATTCAAAATGATGGACTTGGCGTGACCGTAATGCAGATAACCGTTGGGCTCCGGCGGAAAACGTGTGACCACACGCCCCGCGTATTTTCCGGTCTGGTTGTCTTTGTCTATCGCGGCACGTAAAAAATTGGACACCGGACGGGCGACCTCCGGCGTTTCATGCGAATGATTGTCAGTCATGATTCTTAATTTTGAAATGAAGGAGGCTATTGTAATTCAGGAATCAGGGATCAGAGGTCAGGCATCAGGATTTCGCCCAAAAGTAAAAACCTACTTTTTGCCGAACCTTTAAACCAGATTGCGGGTCAAGCCCGCAATGACGCAGCCTTTAGGCTACGTATGGATTCTGCGACTTCGTTTGCTAAAGCAAACGCGCGCTTAAATGACGAGCTCTGATGCCTGACCTCTGATCCCTGAAACGCAGAATCCGTGCCGCCGTTTCTACAAAAAACCATCAGGGTTCCCCTGTGGTTTTTTGGAAATGATTACCGGCAAAAAGTAGGTTTTCACTTTTTGCCGAATCCCCTGATTCCTGAAACGCTTTTTGCCGCCCCCCTACTCTTCCTGCTTTATTTTTTCAAACGCGGCTTTGGCGATCGTGATGGTGCGGGCAATATCCTCCTCGTTATGTGCGGCGGACACAAACCCCGCTTCAAATGCCGAGGGCGCAAAATGAATTTCCTGATTCAACAGTAAATTAAAAAAGCGATTGAAGTGGGCCACATTGCACGCCATGATTTCCTCAAAGGAAGTCGGCACGGATTCCGAAAAATAAATCCCGAACATGCCGCCCTCGCACTGCGCCGAAAACGGCACGCCGGCAAGTTTGGCGACCTGCGTCAACCCACGAACCAAGCCCTCTGTGGTTGCCGTTAAATGCTCATAAAAACCTGCGTGTTCGGTGAGCTTTAAGGTGGCAAGCCCTGCGGCAACCGCGACAGGATTGCCGGACAGGGTGCCCGCCTGATACACGTCCCCCAAAGGCGCGATGTGTCGCATGATTTCTTTTTTGCCGCCAAATGCCGCCACCGGCATGCCGCCACCGATGACCTTACCCAACGTGGTTAAGTCCGGCGTGATTTTGTAAAGCCCTTGCGCGCAATGCGGATGAACACGAAAACCGGTCATCACTTCATCAAAAATCAACACGGTGCCAAACGTGTCGCACAATTGACGCAAGCCTTGCAAAAACCCGGCTTTGGGTTTGACCATGTTCATGTTGCCCGCGATAGGCTCGACAATCACGGCGGCGATGTCCCGCCCGCATTGATCAAACATCGCGCGCGCGGCGTCAATGTCGTTGTATGGCAAGACGATGGTTTCATTGGCAACACCTTCGGGAATGCCCGCCGACGAAGGCTTGCCGAAGGTCAGCATCCCGGAGCCGGCTTTCACCAGCAGACTGTCGCCATGCCCGTGATAACAACCCTCAAATTTGACGATTTTGTTTCTGCCGGTGAACCCGCGCGCAAGACGCAACGCCGACATCGTGGCTTCCGTGCCGGAAGATACCAAGCGCACGAGTTCCAATGAGGGCAAACGCCGGCGTAAAACTTCGGCAAGCTCGACCTCGTCTTCGGTCGGCATGCCAAACGATAAGCCTTTTTTGGCGGCAAGCGTGACCGCCTGAATCACGTCAGGATGCGCGTGACCGACAATTGCCGTTCCCCAGGAACCGACAAAATCAATGTAGCGTTTACCGTTGGCATCCCACACATACGCGCCTTGCGCGCGTTGGATGAAGCGAGGCGTCCCGCCGACCGAACGAAACGCGCGTACCGGAGAGTTGACCCCTGCGGGAATGGATTTTTGCGCGCGATCAAATAATGCTATGTTTTTACTCATGGTTTGTCCTCAAGCCTTCGTCAAAAAAAGAGGCCGCTTGTTGCCAAATTCGATTACATCAACTTTTCCGCCTCGAACTTTGCTTTCGGGCAGGCAATTAAATCTTGCGCGGCGACCAACTGCAATTCATACGCGCCTTGCTCGTGTGTGACGCGCAAAACTTCATACACGGCGGCAGTGGTGTGCTCCAGCGCGTCTTTGAGCGATTTACCGTTCAATAAATTCACGAGCAACAAGCCGCTGGTTAAATCGCCGACCCCTACGGGTTGCTTGGGAAACTCAAACAACGGACGGCTGATGTGCCACGCTTCGTGGGAATTGACGATTAACATTTCAAACGCTTCGGGATTCTTCCCCGCACGCGCCAAATGTTTGACCAAAACGGTTTTGGGTCCTTTTTTCAAAAGCGCGCGCGCGGCGGCAAGTGCTTCGTCCAAATGATTCAGACGTTCCACGCCGTTTAACATCGCCAATTCCAAAATATTGGGCGCCACGCAATCTGCGGCGGCAAGCGCGCGATCGCGGAAAAATTCGGCAACGCCTGAGGCGACAATGCAGCCTTTTTCAGGATGCCCCATCACAGGGTCGCAAAAATAAAGTGCCTTGGGGTTTTCCGCTTTAATGGTCGCCAAGGCAGACAATATCGCCTCCCCCTGCGCGGGCGACCCCAGATAGCCGCTTAACACGGCATCACAATGTTTTAATTGCCGGATTTTTTGTAAGCCCGTGACAATCTCCCCGATTTGTTCGGCGGGCAATACGCTTCCCGTAAACTGCGGATATTGCGTGTGATTGGAAAATTGTACGGTGTTTAAATCCCAGACATCCGCGCCACAGCGCATCATCGGAAAAACAGCGGCACTGTTGCCCGCGTGACCATAAACAACGTGAGACTGAATGGTGAGTATGTGCTTCATAAGACCTTTGTAAAATTCATCGTTTTGACGGATCGGTGAGAGGAAGCCTCCCCTTCCCGCCCGTGGGCAAAGACCGTCCCGTGCGAAAGTTCAACCCTTTGCAAACCTCTGTGTTTGGACATACCGAGCTTTTCTTGGCAACCGGCAAAGACTAAAAACCGTCTCAAGGCAAAGAAAGCCTAAAGGCTTGATTGGGACATTCCGCAAAAGTCTTAAACTTTACACCGAGAACGACGATCCGCAACCGCATGTGGTCACGGCGTTGGGGTTTCTGATGACAAACTGCGCGCCGGACAAATCGTCTTGAAAATCAATTTCCGCGCCGGTTAAATATTGAAAACTCATCGGGTCGATCAACAGCGTGACGCCGTTTTTTTCGACACGGGTGTCATCATCGTTGACAGTTTCATCAAACGTGAAACCATATTGAAAACCTGAACATCCGCCGCCGCTGATGAAGATGCGCAGTTTGAGCGCCGGATTCTTCTCTTCTTCGATCAATTCTTTGACTTTGGCGGCTGCCGCGTCGGTAAAAACAAGCGGCGCATCTGCCGCGAGGGTTGTGGTGGTGTCAGACATGTGCGTTCCTTAAAGCGTAAAAAAAGGGGGAATCCCCAAAACGCGATTTTATCATTGTTCATTCGGCAAAAAGTAAACCCCTTTTTTGCCGAACACCTGCCGTCATTTGCTCACGATGGCGTCGATGTCATCCACAATGTCGGTTAAAAGCGGAACGTCATCGTCGGGCAACAAACCGGTCAACGTGATGGCGGACAATTCCATGAAGTCCGCGTCATCGTCCGAAGAGGCGGCAAGATCGACTTCGTCCTGCGGTGCTTCAAGCGATAACTTTTTGTCGGGATCGGGCGAGGCGGCAAGATCGGTATCCAGCGAAGTGGTGTTCCCCCAATCCAGCGACGAGGCTTCTGCCAAATCGCGCAACGAAACCGTGCCCGACCCGTGCTTTGTGTACGCCTCATCGTCAAGCCCCGTCGCTTCGGCAGGCACGGACTTGGGCGCAAAGCCGACCGTGGTTAATGCCTGAATCGAATCGGGAGAGGCAACGTGCGTGAGTTCGGGCGTTAAGGTAGGAATGTCTTCACCCGCCGTTTGCTCCTGATCTTGCAACCACCCCAAAAGCAAGGTTGTGTAGCCCATCCAACTTTCCGGCAAGATGTCTGCGGAATGAATGATCGCGCGGGGTTTGTCGTCCGGCAAAAACGGTTTTGCCGGAGGAGGCAACAAATCCCCCCAAAAACCCGCGCCTACCGGAAGTCGGCTGACCGGTTGAACGGCGGCGATCGTCTGCTTGGGCATCGGGACGGTGGTCGCCGTCTGCGTCTGCGTTTGTGTCTCGGTTTGGGTCTCGGTTTGGGTTTGGGGTTGCGTCTCGGTTTGGGTTTTTCCGCCAAACGCCAAGCCTTCCAACGATTCCCCAAACGCCGACCATTCCGTGTTCTCCGACAATTCCTGCCATTCTTCGTCGGCTTCGCCTACGCCCAACGACGTGGCTTCCACTTCAGGCTCAATGTCAAACACCGATAAAGGATCCATCGGTGCTTTTGCCGCCGGCGGAGGGACAATCACTTCCGCCGGCGATACGGGCGGGGTGATCGGCGGCGCGGCGACGGTTTCCCGTTTGGCGTTGACCGCGTCCGGCACCTTATTTTCAGGAGGCGCGACGGATTTTTCTCTGGCTTTTGTCAGCTGTGCGTTAAAGTCGGTGGCAAGATCAATTTTGATCGGCACCGCCGGAACTTCGACATCGTCGGACAACGCGCGTTGCGCTTCGGTGTCTAAAATCCATGCGGATTCGGAATCGGGCGACGAGACCGTAATGCCTGCCAAAGGCGAATACGCCTGCTCGTCGGTTTTTTCCTCGGTGTCCCCGCGAACAAAAACCGAATCCAAAGAAGACAATGCCGAGTCTTTAGCATCATGGACAAAATCGTTTTCTTTGATGGCGTCGATGGCATCCCACCATGAAATATCGGAAGAAGGACCGGTATCGCTTTCGGGAGGGGCTAAGGGCGGCTCGGCAGAGAGCGCGACCGAAGGGACTTTAAGCGGCGGCGCAGACGGCTCGACATTAGGCGTTGCCGACATTTCAGGCGGCAACACCGGCGGGGGCGGTACCGTCACCGAATCCGACGCCAAAACCGCCAACGTGACCGCCTCCGCCAACTTTTCCGTCGGCTCGGGGGCAACGGCATCGGTTTTCGTGTCCGGCGATAAGAGCGACTCCGGCAGATGAGGAGGTTGATCAGACGGTTGGGGCAAAAGCGCGTCCCCGGCAACTTTGGCAACCTCGTCCGTTGTGACATCCGGGGTTAATTTCGTGTCGGCAACCGCAAGCGGCGCGGGAGTGACCAAAACTTGATCAGGCGACTTTGCCGCCGGAGGAGGCGTGACCTCTTCTTTGACCGGGAGTGTCTCCACGTTTTTTTCGGGAGGCAACGGCTTGGACGGCGGCGAAAAATTAAACGGCGTCTCGTTTCGTTGCCGGTGGAGGCCGCGACGATTCCGTTCCATCAGTTGATTGGTGCGCGCCAAAATCTCGGCAGCGGAGACGCTTGCTTCCGATTGTTGTTTGTCGCGTCCTTGACGGATTGTCATCATCACAACCTTTTTATTGAGTGGGTTTTCGGGAGGCTAAGAGCGGTGCACGCGAAGTGTGTAGCCACGCTCTTTGTAAAAAGCGTAACGCTCACGACCTTTGGCAAGCGACGCTTCGTCGTCGCCGACAATTTCAAGCAAACGTTCAAACCTGCTGAAAAATTCCGGCACGTCGTCGCGTAAGTTTATCAGCACCGCCGTCTTTCCGTCATGTGATAAAGCGGCATCGACCACAATTGGCGTTTGATCCGCATGAGGGTGGCTCAACCGACAGTGCGGGAAAAAGCCGGTGGGGATATCCGTCCACAAACGCTTGTCCATTTCGTCGGTCATTGCCTCATTTGCCGTTAAGACACGAACGTGGTGATACTGTTCGTAGGCTTTCGGCACCAAACGTAAAGCGACCGAGACCGGCGTTTTAACGTGAGTATAAAAGTCAATGACCGTCATGGTTTCTAACCCATCGCTTCGTTTTCGCGGTCTTCGCGGTTCAAAAGCCACGTCACCAGCAAAGACACCGGTCTTCCCGTCGCGCCTTTTTCTTTGCCTTCTTTGTACGCAACGCCGGCGATGTCCAAATGCGCCCAATTGTATTTGCCGGCAAATTTGGACAAAAACTGCGCGGCCACAATGCTCCCCGCCGCGCGCCCGCCTGACCCGATGTTGGCCATATCCGCAAAGTGGCTCTTCAAGCCCTCGCCGTATTCAGACCACATCGGGAACGACCAAGCGCGATCTGCCGATTCTTCGCCGGCATTGACCAGCGAACGCACGAGCGTATCGTTATTGCCAAACGCACCGGCGGCTTCATGCCCCAAGGCCACCACCATCGCGCCGGTGAGCGTGGCAATATCCACCACGGCTTCCGGCGAAAAGCGTTCGGCGTAAGTCAGCGCGTCCGCCAAAATCAACCGACCTTCCGCGTCGGTGTTCAAAATCTCGATGGTTTTTCCGGAAAGACTGGTCACCACATCCCCCGGTTTGGTCGCGCGACCGGAAGGCATGTTCTCGCACGCGGGGATCAAGCCGACCAAATCAATGGAGGGTTTCAAATCCGCAATGGCGCGAAACACGCCCAATACCGCTGCCGCGCCGGACATATCGAACTTCATGTGATCCATATCGGCGGCGGGTTTTAAGGAAATTCCGCCCGAATCAAACGTGATGCCTTTGCCGACCAACACGGTCGGCGAGGTCTTTTGGACGCCGGCGGGGGTATAACGCAACACAATAAAATAAGGCTCCACCTCACTGCCTTTGGCAACCGCCAAAAACGCGCCCATTTTTTCGGCTTCAATCTCCGCGCGATTTAATATCGTCACGGAAATTTCTTTGTACATGGATTCCAGCATACGCGCCATTTCGGTTAAGTATTCGGGGGTACAAAGATTGGCGGGATTATTGGCGATGTCGCGCGCAAATTCAATCCCTTCCGCCGTGGCAATCCCGCGCGCCATCATCACCTCAGCCACCGGCAAATCAGAGCGCATCGGCACGGAAAAGGTGATTTTGCGCAGAGGACGACGAACGTCGGAATTTTCTGTTTTTAAATGATTGAAACTGTAAACCACTTCGCCGGCGGCAATCACGGCATGTTCGATGCACCAACCCAATTCACGCCGCCGAACTTTTTCTTCCGTCAAAAAGAAAACCGCCTCATACGCGCCGGTTTCGTTTAATAATTTGACGGCACTTTTGATGGCTTGACGAAACTCCATGTCTTTAAAATCGCGCTCGCGCCCCAGCCCCACCAACAAAACACGATCCGCCAAAATATTGGGCACGTTATACAACATGAGCGTTGACCCTAAATAACCCTCCATGTCTCCGTGCCGAACGATGTCACTGATATACCCCTTTGAAACGCGGTCAATTCGCTCCGCCGATAAAGAAAGTTTGCGGCTTTCAAAAATGCCCACCACAACGCAAGCAGTGCGTTGTTTTTCAGGGCTTCCGCTTTTTATGGTAAATTCCATCTTATCCTCTTTTAAATTTTTAACGGGTTGTAGAAAAAGCACCGATTTCAATTATCGGCAAAATAGCGACAAAAAGTCAAAGAAACGTTGCGTTTTATCCTAACAGCATGATTTTCAAACGAAGCCTGATCCGCGAACTCACCATCACTGCCGCAGCGCTTTTTACGGTTTCGTTAGCTATTTTGTTTACGAACCTCATTTTACGCTTGCTTTCCCGCGCCGTTGGTGGTCGGCTTGTCACCGACGGCATTTTAACCATGTTGGGGTTTTACGCGCTTCAATACCTGCACATTTTAGTCGCCATTACCCTTTTTCTGACCGTATTACTCACTTTGAGCCGCATTTATCGAGACAGCGAAATGATCGTCTGGTCTTCTTCGGGTTTGCCGATTTATGCGTGGGTTCGCCCGATTTTTAAATTTGCCGCCCCGTTTTTAATTGTGGTGCCGATCATGTCGCTGTTTTTAACGCCTTGGGCGCAACAACAACGACAACACTACGAGCAACAGCTTGAATCCCGCGATGAAATCACGATGTTGGCGCCCGGATTGTTCCGTGAGTTTAAACGCGCCGGCGTGGTTGTCTTCATCGAAAGCATCAACCCCGTGACCGGAACCATCAAAAACGTCTTTTTGCAATCCATCGACCAAAAACGCAGTGAAACGGTTTCGGCCGTTTCGGCGTTCATCGACAAAAAAGAAAACGGCGATCGCTTTTTGGTCATGGAAAACGGCTCGCGTTACGTGGGCTCGCCCGACACCCTCGATTATCAAATCGTTGAATTTGAACAGTTGGGAAGACGCATTGAGCCGGCTGAAGCCGAAACCATCAAGACCAATATCCGCGCGCTGCCGACCCTCG
>JAIRPA010000208.1 GCA_031257235.1 Burkholderiales bacterium
CTGATACCATTCAATCTTGTTTCGGTTAATCTAAATATCAAAAAAATTATGAATGATTTCATCCATACGGCAAGCCCGGATGCGCTTGCCCCGCAACAATCTTTCGCCATCTACGAAACACAGGATAAATCCGTTTGGGTCGAGGTCAAAACCGATAGCGACACGGTTTGGCTGAATCGGCAACAGATGGCAACCTTATTCGGACGGGACGTTAAAACGATCGGCAAGCACGTTAAAAACGCCTTGGATGAGGAGTTGGCGGGCATTCCAACTGTCGCAAATTTTGCGACAGTTCAGCAGGAAGGCACCCGAAAAGTCACACGGAATGTGGAACACTACAATCTGGACATGATTCTTTCGGTCGGTTTTCGCGTCAAATCTTCCGAAGGCATTCACTTTCGGCGCCGGGCTAACGCGGTCTTAAAAAAGCACCTGATTTGAATAACCGTCCGTGAGCCGGCAAAAAAACGTCTACTTTTTGCCGAACGATTTCAACAGCCGAACAATAAACCCTGCCAGCATCAGCAACACCAAAACGGCAAAGGCGGCATAAACGACAAACATCATTTCTGCCATGTTCCATCCTAAGAAACGCCAAGGGTCGATGCCGCAAATGCCTTGCGGTTGGAAGACATCCGGCATCCATTGATCCAGCGGCAGATGAAAAGGGAAGGTCGGAAACAGGGAGCAGGATTCCACCCCGACGGCAAAAGGGTCTGCTCCCGCCGCCAAGGCTTGGCTTTGCCAAAACATTTTTTCTAAGTGAACACTCCAGAGAAACCCTTTCACAATCGCCCAAATGACCGTCACGTAGCCGATGATTTTTAACACCCAAACGCGCGGATTGATCGCCGCAATCATCGCGCCGATAAAAATCACGATCATCGAAAAGCGGATATAGACACACATCTCGCACGGGTCGAGTTTCAAGCCCTTCTGAAAAAAAGCATAAGAAAAAATATCCAGCGATAAGGCAATCACGCCGCCTAAAATCCAAATCGTTCTTTGATCCTGCCAAGCGGCAAACGTGTCTAAAAGTTTATTCTTGATTGCGGACATAATAAAAAAAGATCATGAGTGTTCGCGCCTGCGGCGCGTGGGTTTGGGTTTGGTTTTTGGCGGAGACTCAAGCACGGGAGAGCGCCGCAAACGTTACGACGCGTCCCCAAAAAAATACTGTTCGGTTTGCGCGGCAAGCCAACGGCGCGCCTCCGGGTCTGCCATGTTTAAGCGGTGTTCGTTCACCAGCATGGTTTGTTGGCGTATCCATTGTTGCCACGCTTCTTTAGAAACGTTCTCAAAAATGCGCTCTCCGAGTTTGCCCGGATAAGGCGGGCGGTCTAGCCCTTCGGCTTGGCGTCCTAACTTGATACATTGAACGGTACGTCCCACGGTGATTTCTCCTCAAAATGATTCAATAGATTTACAGGGTTTTCCAATAGACTTGCGAATTGCGTTTGTAGTTATACAAAGATTTTTTTTGTTGCGGCAGACGCGAGACCGGCGCCATACGGAAACCCCGCTCCAAAAACCAATGCGCGGTGCGCGTGGTCAACACAAAAAGGTCTTTTAAGCCTAACTTGCGCGCCCATGTTTCTACGTGATGCAAAAGGCTTTCTCCGTAACCTTCGCGTTGAAATTCAGGGTGAACGGCAAGCGCCGCCATTTCGCCGACGGATTCCTCCGGGAAAGGATGCAACGCCGCGCAGCCGATGATTAGATTATCGTATTCGACCACAATGAAGCGTTCGATCTCCGCCTCCAAGCGTTCGCGCGAACGCCGCACCAAAATGCCTTGTTCTTCTAAGGGCTCAATCAACGCCAAAATACTGCCGATGTCGTCGATGGTGGCCACACGCAAAGACTCCAACGGATGATGCGAGAGCATCGTGCCGATGCCCTGTCGCGTGAACAATTCGATGAGCAACGCGCCGTTTTTTCGGCTCGATAAAAAATGCACGCGCGGCACGCCGCCGCGACACGCATGGATGGCTTGCGGTAAATATAAGGCTAAAGATTCAGGCAAACGTTTGCCGTGTTTGATCAATGCCTCCGCATCATCGGTGGAAATGGAATCCAAACGCTTATTGCCGTGCCGCAAACCGTTATCGTCGGAAATAAAAATCAATTTCATCGCCTCTAAGCGCACGGCAACTTTGGCGGCCACTTCTTCCATCGTTAAATTAAAAATCTCGCCGGTGGGGGAATAACCGATCGGGGAAATCAAGACAATATCGCCGTCATCTAGGCGTTGTTGGATGGCTTCACGATCAACGCGACGCACTTCGCCCGTGAACTGCATGTTTTTGCCGGCGATCACGCCATAAGGCTTGGCGGTTAAATAGTTGCCGCTTGCGACGCGATTGCGCGATCCTGCCATGGGCGAATTGGCCAGCCCCAAGGAGAGTAAGGCTTCAATCCGGCTTCTGACTTGTCCGGCGGCTTCCAACACGCAATCCATCGTGTCAGGGTCGGTGATGCGGATACCTTCCGCATAGTGCGATTCGATGTTTTGCTGCGCCAGAATGGATTCGATTTGCGGGCGCATGCCATGCACCACGACCAAGCGTATGCCCAAGCTGTGCAAAAGATTTAAATCGTGGACAATGCCCAAAAAACTTTCGCTGTCCACCACATCGCCACCCAAAGTGATGACAAACGTGCTGTCTCGAAAGGCGTAAATATAAGGCACGGCGGCGCGGATGCCCTGAACAAAGGTTTTAAGGGCGGCAGAAGAGGTCAGTTCAAGAGGTTCCATAGCGGGCTATTCCGTACACATCCGCGCATTATAAGTTTGTTCGATGAAAAGTAAAACCCAAACGAAGCGTTTCATGTCCGTCAAAAAAATACGGGCAGCCAAAGCTGCCCGTCAGTCAAGGGAGATTGGGGTTGCCCGGAGGCATTACATATCCATGCCACCCATACCGCCCATGCCACCCATGCCCGGTGCTGCCGGTGCGTCTTCTTTCGGAAGCTCGGCGACCATGCAATCGGTGGTCAGCATCAGCCCTGCAATCGACGCCGCATGTTGTAATGCGGTGCGCGTGACTTTGGTCGGATCCAACACACCCATTTCGACCAGATCGCCATACTCACCGGTGGCCGCGTTAAAGCCGTAGTTGCCTTTGCCGTCTACCACTTTATTGACGATCACCGAGGCTTCTTCGCCCGCGTTGGTGACGATTTGGCGCAACGGTTCTTCAATCGCGCGCAAAACAATCTTCATACCCGCTTCTTGTTCGGAATTGGCGAGTTTTAAGTTTTTGAGGGTGGAACGCGCACGCAGATAAGCCACGCCGCCGCCCGGCACAATGCCTTCTTCCACCGCCGCGCGGGTCGCGTGGAGGGCGTCTTCAACACGCGCTTTCTTTTCTTTCATTTCAACTTCCGTCGCCGCGCCGACTTTAATCACGGCGACGCCGCCGGCGAGTTTTGCCACGCGCTCTTGAAGTTTTTCACGATCGTAATCGCTGGTGGCTTGATCCAATTGGGCGCGGATGGTCTGGACACGCGCTTCAATGGTTTTTCTGTCGCCTGCGCCGTCGATGATGGTCGTGTCTTCTTTGTTGATTTCGATGCGTTTGGCGCGACCCAAATCATTCAAGGTTGCGTTTTCGAGCTTCAAACCCAACTCTTCGGCAATCACCGTACCGCCCGTCAAAATGGCGATGTCTTCGAGCATGGCTTTACGACGATCCCCAAAGCCCGGCGCTTTGACCGCGCACGCTTTCAAAATGCCGCGAATGTTGTTGACCACCAAGGTGGCAATCGCTTCGCCGTCCACGTCTTCCGCGATGATCAAAAGCGGTTTGCCGGATTTGGCCACGCCTTCCAACACCGGAAGCAGTTCGCGGATGTTCGAGATTTTTTTGTCGTGCAACAAAATGAACGGGTCTTCAAGCACCACGTTTTGCTTTTCGGTATTGTTGATGAAGTAGGGCGAAATATAGCCGCGATCAAACTGCATGCCTTCAACCACGTCTAATTCGTTGTCGATGCCTTTGCCGTCTTCAACGGTGATCACGCCTTCTTTACCGACTTTGTCCATCGCGTCGGCAATGATTTTGCCGATGGTTTCGTCCGCGTTGGCGGAAATCGAACCCACTTGCGCGATTTCTTTCGAGGAAGAGCAGGGTTTGCTCAATTTTTTCAACTCTTCGACCACGGCAACAACGGTTTTGTCGATACCGCGTTTTAAATCCATCGGATTCATGCCGGCCGCGACATACTTCATGCCTTCGCCGACAATCGACTGTGCCAACACGGTCGCGGTCGTGGTGCCGTCGCCGGCCACGTCTGAAGTTTTGCTGGCGACTTCTTTGACCATTTGCGCGCCCATGTTCTCAAACTTATCTTTGAGTTCGATTTCTTTTGCGACGGAGACGCCGTCTTTCGTGATCGTGGGCGAGCCAAAGCTACGCTCTAACACCACATTGCGACCTTTCGGTCCTAAGGTGACTTTAACGGCGTTTGCCAAGACATTGACACCGCTAACCATTTTGTTTCTAACTTGTTCGCCAAAGCGGACATCTTTTGCTGCCATAAGTATTCTCCTTAAAATTGCTTGAACGACGCCATCGCGCCAATGTGAATCAGGTGAATCAAGGGTTATTCAACAATGCCGATAACATCGTCTTCACGCATGTGGAGGTAGTCTTTCCCCTCCAATTTGAATTCTTGACCGGAATATTTGCCGAAAAGGACTTTGTCGCCTTGTTTTAAAGAGGTGGCGACCAATTTGCCGCTGTCGTCTTTTTTGCCCGGACCGACGGCAACCACGATGCCGACCGAGGGTTTTTCCGTCGCGGTATCGGGGATCACGATGCCGCCGGCGGTTTTGCGTTCTTCTTCAACGCGCTGCACGATAATTCTGTCATTTAATGGACGAAGTTTCATGTTTAGAGCTACTCCTAAAGTAGGTGATAAGGTAAAAAAGCGAGCAAAATTAGCACTCGCCACGCTAGGCTGCTAATAATAAGGGCGCGTTGGACGGAAATCAAGGGGCGAGGCGCGGGAAAGGGAATAAATATTTTGCCGGGGTTCGCCCAAAAGTGAA
>JAIRPA010000072.1 GCA_031257235.1 Burkholderiales bacterium
CGCCTTTTCCTCAAAAAATCGTCGGGGTTTTGGTCTCCACTAACTTTGCTTCGCAAAGTAAGTTCCGCCCCAACCAAAGGTTGTCCCGCGATTTTTTGGACATTCACACCGGCAAAAAGTACCACTTTTTGCCGAATGGCAATTAATTTTTACCGAATTGAAGTCGGTGCAATGTGGCGTACACCCCGTTTTTTTGGAGCAGGTCTTGATGCGTTCCGAACTCAACCAGCTCCCCTTCCCGCATCACGGCGATTTTGTCGGCGTTTTCGATGGTCGATAAACGGTGCGCGATCACGATGGTGGTTCGATTTTTCATCAGGTGATCCAGCGCCGATTGAACCGATCGTTCAGACTGCGTATCGAGCGCGCTGGTGGCTTCGTCCAAAATAAGGATCGGCGCGTTTTTCAATAAGGCACGCGCAATCGCCAAACGCTGGCGTTGCCCGCCGGAAAGCCGAACCCCGTTTTCTCCGATGAGCGTATCAAACCGTTCGGGCAAAGCGTCGATGAACTCCAGCGCGTTGGCGGCACGCGCGGCGTTTTCAATGGCGTCCGGCGTCACGCTTGCCGCCGTGCCATACGCAATATTGGCGGCAATCGTGTCGTTGAACAAGACCACGTCTTGACTGACCAACGCGATGTGATCGCGCAATGAGGCAAGCGTGATTTCCCCGATCGGAATATCGTTGATGTAAATATTGCCCGAACTCGGAAGATGAAAGCGCGGAATCAAACCCACCAAGGTGGTTTTGCCGCTGCCCGATTGCCCGACCAACGCCAAGGTTTCGCCGGCATTGACGGTCAAGGAAATCTCTTGAAGGGCATCTTGAGGCGCGTTGGGATAACGAAACGAAACCCGATCAAACGCAAGCGTGATCGCGTTCGATTTTAAAACATGGGTTCCCGTATCCGGCTCTTGATGCTCGTCCAAAAAAGAAAAGACGCTTTCCGCGGCGGCTAACCCGCGTTGCAACGATTGCGAGATGTTCGTGATTCTTTTCATCGGCGCGAAAATCATCAACATCCCCATCACAAACTTCACAAAATCCCCGGCAGTAATCGCGTTTTGACTTGCGCGCATGACCGCAAAATACAAAACCGCGCATAAAGCTATCGCAATGATGAACTGCGTCAACGCGGTACTGACCGAGCGCGTGACGTTTTGTTTGATGTTGTTGTGACGAATGTCTTTGGCGCACCGCGCAAAACGTTGTTCTTCAAAGGGCGCGCCGTTGAAAATCTTCACGACCCGCTGACACACAATGCTTTCGTGCAGAATCTGTTGCAATTGCCCCATCTGCTTTTGACTCTCCCGCGACAATCGGCGCATTCGATTGCGCACGTATTGAATACATAACACGACCGCCGGAAACACCGTAAAGCAGATCAACGTCAACTGCCAATCGGTCAAAAGCAAGACACCGAAAAGCCCCACGATGACGACCCCGTCGCGCACCGTGACGGTGATCACGTTAAACCCCGCGTCGGTGATTTGATTGACATCGCTGGTGATGCGGGAAATCATTCTGCCCAGCGTATTGTTTTCATAATAAGAAACCGGCAGACGAATCAGGCGCGCGAAGAGCTCCTGCCGTAGGGTTTGCACCAAATGCCCCGTCAACCATGAGGACGTATATTCATTGATGATCGACATCACGCCGCGCAGCAAAAAAAGCCCTAAGATCGCCGGCGCCATCCATAACATCGTATCGAGATTTTTGTTGACGAAGGCTTCATCCAGCAAGGGCTTCATCAAAGTGACAAACAAAGGCTCGGTGGCGGCGGCAAGTGCCATCGCCGTCAAAGAAATACAAAATACCCCCAGATACCGGCGTAAGTAATGCCACAGTCGGCGGTATAAGGTCGCGCTTTTTAATTCGTGTTCGGTGGTCATGGTTGTTTTTGTCGGATTCCGCGTTGCATTATAAAGGGTTCGCCCAAAAGTGGTACTTTTGGGCGGTTTGTGATGTCCAAAAAAGTACCGGCAAAGCCGGATACTTTTTTGCGCAGGGGCGACCGCAATGACGGTGTTTCTGATCTCTAACCGCTAACCACTAACCACTAACCACTAACTTTTGGGCGATCTCGGCCGCGCGACGCAAATCTTCGGGGGTATCAATCCCCGCGGGGGCTTCGTCCGTCACGCACACCGTGATGGTGTACCCATACCACAATGCGCGTAATTGCTCTAATTTTTCCAACGTCTCAATCGGCGAAATCGGCAACGCCGGAAATATCTTTAAAAAAGACGCCCGATAAGCGTAGATGCCGTAATGCCGATACAGGCGATGTTCCGGCGGGTAAGCGTTCAACCACGCGCCCACGTTTTTTTCGAGGTCCCGCACCGCCGGAATGGTGGCGCGACTAAAATAAAGCGCGTCGCCGGCGCGATTTAAAACCACCTTAACCACATTCGGGTTGTAAGCATCTTCCTCGCGGGTGATCGGATGACACGCCGTCGCAATATCGGCGTTGCCTCGATCTTGTAAGCGCAACCCGACTTCATCAATGAGCTTGGGCGGAATGAACGGCTCGTCGCCTTGAACGTTGACCACAATTTCATCGTCGGCAATCCCTAAAAGCCGCGCGGCTTCGGCGATGCGGTCTGTGCCGGTGGTGTGGTCGTCGCGCGTCATCACGGTTTCAATCCCCGCGTCTTCCGTCACGGTTCGTATTCTTTTGTCGTCCGTGGCCACCACCACGCGCAAGGCTTGGCTTTTTTGTGCCTGCGTTGCCGCGCGAACAATCATCGGAACGCCGCCTAAATCGGCAAGCGGCTTGCCGGGAAGCCGCGTGGACGAATAACGAGCGGGCAAAATAACGGTAAAAGGCATGACGGCTTTGCAAAGATTTTAAGTTTCGGGATCGGGCAAATCGTCGTAATGCAACAAGAAGATTTTGTCTTCCGAGGATCGCGTCGCCAACCACGTAAACGGTAAATCCGGGAACAACTCTTCGGCGTATTCGCGGTTATGCCCCACCTCCACAATCAAAATACCGTCCGGCTTTAAGAACCGTTTCGCGTTGGCCACAATGTTTTGGACAATATCCATGCCGGAATCCCCACCTTTTAGGGCGATCTGCGGCTCATGGCAGTATTCGCGCGGCAACTTTTTGATGGAATCCGAGGTGACGTAAGGCGGATTGCTGACAATGATGTCGTAAACCACGTTTTGCGGCAGGTGCGCCATCACATCGGAACGCACCAGATCAATTCGACCGGACAAATCATAATCGGCGATATTGCGCTGCGCCACCGCCAAAGCCTCCGGCGAAATATCCGACGCCACGATGTCGGCGTGTTTGAACGCGCTTGCCAGCATGATGGCAAGACACCCCGACCCGGTGCAGATATCCAAAATGTTCTCGACGCGATTTAAATCGCTGATGAAAGGATCAAGCCCGTTGGGCAACAATTCCGAAATGAACGAGCGCGGAATAATCACCCGTTCGTCCACGTAAAATTTGAAATCGCCCAACCACGCTTCGTGCGTTAAGTACGCCGCCGGGATGCGTTTTTCAACGCGCCAATCCAAATAGCGTTTGACCTGCTTTTTCTCGGACAAGGACAAACGCGCATCCAAAAGGACTTCAAAATGATCCAAGGGAAGATCAAGCGCGTGCGCAATCAGATACGCGGCTTCATCAAAAGCGTTATCGCTGCCGTGTCCGAAAAATAATTTTGCGTGCGTAAACCGGCTCACCGCATAACGCAACCAATCGCGTATGGTGTGCAGTTCGCCATAAATCTGTTCAACGTGTTCCATCATGCCTCCGCTAAAATGATGCCGCGCTTACCGCGTCAAGCCAAAATCAATCGTCCAATCAAACGCTCAAAAATATCAGAAAGCGCTTCTAAATCGGCCACCGCCACGTGTTCATCCACCTGATGCGCCGTCTGATTGATTAGCCCCAACTCGATCAACTGCGGACAAATATCGACAATAAACCGCCCGTCCGACGTACCGCCGTCGCACGAGGACACTGCCGAAGAACCGGTGACTTCCCTCAACACGGTGTTGGCAAAGCTGACCAAATTGCCTTTTTGCGTCAAAAAAGGACGAGACGCCGGCAACCAATCCAGCCGATAATCCAGCTGAAATTCCATCAAAACCACTTCGATTCGGTTTTTTAGCGAAGATTCCGTGTTTTCCGGCGAATACCGGAAATTAAAATCCAAAGCGATTTCGCCCGGAATGACGTTGGTCGCTCCGGTGCCGGCGTGGACGTTCGAGCATTGAAACTGCGTGGGGGGAAATTGTTTACTGCGGCGTCCGGCATCCCAATCGGTCGTGATCAGTTCGGTCAATACCGGCGCCAATAAATGAATAGGGTTTTTCGCTTTTTGGGGATACGCGATGTGACCCTGCACACCTTGTATCGTCAGTTTGCCGGACAAACTGCCGCGCCGCCCGACTTTGATCGTATCGCCCAAGGTTTTCGACGAAGAAGGCTCTGCGATGATGCAGTAGTCGATTTTTTCACCGCGCGCGGCAAGCGTTTCTACCACGTGCGCCGTGCCGTCTACGGCCACGCCTTCTTCATCGGAAGTCAACAACACCGCCAAACTGCCGTGATACTGCGCGTGTGCCTTGACGAAGCGGTCGATGGCCACCATGAACGCCGCAATGCCGCCTTTCATGTCCACCGCGCCGCGCCCGTACAAAACGCCGTCTTTTAAGGTGGGGGTGAAAGGATCAAATTGCCACTTTTCAACAGGTCCCGGCGGAACAACATCGGTATGCCCGGCAAAACACACCAAAGGCGAGCTGATGCCGCGCCGCGCCCACAAATTGGTGACCCCGTTTTTGTTGAACCACTCACACGAAAAACCCAGCGTCGATAAGCGATCGGCGATGAGTTTTTGACAGCCGGCATCCTTGGGCGTCATCGACGCTTTGCGAATCAGCGTGCCCGTGAGAGAGACGACAGGGGAATGGCGTGTTGACATAGAAATAATTTATGGTGAGTTTGCCGAAACAATCGGAGAAACGGAGGAATAGTATAAAGCAGGAAACGAATTCGTCAATTGGGAGGTTCGGCAAAAAGTACCACTTTTTGCCGCCCCTTTAGTGCGCCTGATCCCAATTCTGCCCGACCCCGATATTGACCACGAGCGGCACGGACAGCGCGGCAACGCCCTCCATCAATGAGGGCAGGGTTTCCCGAACCCTATCCAATTCGTGTTCCGGGACCTCAAACACCAACTCGTCGTGAACCTGTAAGAGCATTCGCGTTAAGAGTTTTTGTTGATCCAACCATTGTTGCGTGGCCACCATCGCCATCTTGATTAAATCGGCGGCAGTCCCTTGCATCGGCGCGTTGATCGCCGCGCGTTCGGCGGCGGCGCGACGAATCGCGTTGCCGCCCGTGATGTTTTCAAGCGTTAAGCGACGCCCGAAAAGCGTCTCGACAAACCCTTGATGACGCGCCGTCTCGCGCGTGTGATCCATATACCGCGCCACGCCGGGGTAACGTTTGAAATAACTTTCGATAAAGTGCTGTGCCGCGCTTCGTTCGATCGACAACTCCCGCGCAAGACCAAACGCACTCATCCCGTAAATCAATCCAAAGTTGACGGCTTTGATCATGCGGCGTTGATCGTCGGAAACTTCGTGGATGGCACATCCAAAAACCTCCGCCGCCGTGGCGCGATGAATGTCTGCGCCCGCGCGAAAAGCCGCGATCAAGCCTTCATCCCGAGACAAATGCGCCATGATTCGCAGTTCAATTTGTGAATAGTCGGCGGAAAGCAATACCCATCCCTGCGGCGCAATAAACGCTTCCCGGATTTTTCTTCCCTCTTCCCGCCGCACGGGAATGTTTTGCAAATTGGGCTCGGAAGAAGCCAGCCTTCCGGTCACGGCGGTGGTTTGTGAAAACGTCGTGTGGACGCGACCGGTGCCGGGATGAATCACTTTGGGCAGTTTGTCCGTATAGGTGGACTTTAATTTAGACAAGGTGCGGTGCGATAACAACACTTGAGGTAAAGGATAATCCGCCGCCAACGTTTGCAACACGTCTTCATCGGTGGAGGGTTGACCGGTGGCGGTTTTTTTCACCGGCGGCAAACCCATCTTATTGAACAGTATCTCGCCCAACTGCTTGGGCGAAGCCAAATTAAACGGTTGCCCCGCCAGCGCGTAAGCCTTGTCTTCCAGCGCCAACAATTGTGTTCCCAAGGTATGACTTTGTTGCCTTAAAAGATCAGCGTCAATCAACACACCGGCGCGTTCCATGCGGTACAGAATTTCGCGCGTCGGCATTTCCATGTTTTGATACAACGACGCCAATTGAGGCGCACCGGTGAGGCGCGGATAAAGCACGTGATGCAAACGCCAAGTGACATCGGCGTCTTCCGCCGCGTATTCGGTCGCGCGATCAATCGGCACTTCGGAAAACGAAATACTTTTAGCACCTTTGCCCGTCACGTCGGTGTAAGCAATCGTGCGCCACGCCAAATGCCGCAAAGCAAGCGCATCCATATCGTGCGATAAGTGAGACTCCAATACATAAGATTGCAACATCGTATCGTGCGCAATCCCTTTTAACAGAATGCCGTGATTGGCAAAAACATGTTGGTCAAACTTAATGTTCTGCCCGACTTTCAACGCGCGCTCATCTTGAAGCCAGGGTTTTAAACGAGACAACACTAAGGTTTCCGACAACAGTGAAAAATCCAACGAGCGTTCGTGTGCAATCGGGATGTAACACGCGCGATGATCCACGGCAAGCGCGATCCCGACGATGCGCGCCGATAATAAATCCAAAGAAGTCGTTTCTAAATCAATCGCGGTTAAGTCCGCTTTTTGGATAGCGTGGATCCAACGATCCAGCGCGGCTTCGTCGTTCACGGTTTCATAGTCGGTGCGCCGGATGTCGGCAGGAGGAGGGGCTTCCGGCAATAAAGAATGAGGGCGCGGCGCGGGCGTGACCGCCGCGCGAAGATGAGCCGTATTTTTGGGTTGGGAAGAATGGGGGGTATCGCTTAAAGACTCTAGGTTTTTAAAAGCATAATGAGTATAGAGTTCTTTTAATTTTTCGGTGTTAGGAACATTGGGCGGCACGTTAAAAGCGAGATCATCAAGAGTGACGGGCAACACGCAATCGGTTTTAATCGTGACGAGTTTTTTTGAAAGCGGCAGAAAATCGCGTGACGCGCGTAAGTTTTCGCCCACCACGCCCTTAATGGTTTCCGCGTTTTCCAAAAGCCGGTCTAGGGTATGAAACGTTTGCAACCACTTCACGGCGGTTTTTGGCCCCACCTTCGGCACGCCCGGCACGTTGTCGGACGTATCGCCGATTAAGGTGAGATAGTCCGTCATTTGTTCGGGGGTCACTTGAAATTTTGCCCTCACCCCTTCTTGGTCCAGCCGTTCATTGCTCATGGTGTTGACGCAGGTAATCAAAGGCGACACCAATTGCGCCATGTCTTTATCGGAGGTTGAAATCCATGTTGCGATGCCGCGCTCTTCCGCCTGACGCGCCAAGGTGCCGATCACGTCATCGGCTTCGACGCCCGGCACCACCACCAAGGGCAAGCCCTGCGCGCGGATACATTCGTAAAGCGGCGCGATTTGCGCGACCAAATCATCGGGAGTGGGCGGGCGATGCGCTTTATATTCGGGAAACCACTCGTGGCGAAACGTTTTTTCGGGCGCGTCAAACACCACGGCGATGTAATCGGGCGGCTCGGCAGCGATTAACTTTTTTAACATCGACAACACGCCGACCATCGCGCCGGTGGGTTCTCCTTTTGGCGTGCGCAAATCCGGTAGCGCGTGATACGCGCGAAACAAATACGACGAACCGTCCACCAAGACCAAACGTGACATGAGTCATACCCCCGAAAATGCGTGTTCAAAGGGTATCAGGGATTCGGCAAAAAGTGAAACTTTATATCCTATGCCCAAAAGTGAACCCCTACTTTTGGGCAGTTCGGGTTTGCCGGTTTAAAGTTTCCAAAAAAGTACCGGCAAAGCCGGATACTTTTTTGCGTAGGGGCGAGGCTTGCCTCGCCCGAAAAACGCAAACCCCCGGCTACTTCGTAGCCACCCCCTTTCATAA
>JAIRPA010000076.1 GCA_031257235.1 Burkholderiales bacterium
AGTTTTGGGCAGTTCGGGTTGGGCGGTTCGATTTTTGTCGGACGAAGGTTACAATAGCGGGGAAATTTTTTTATCCAACGAATCAACGGATTGCCATGAATAAAGATGCTTATCCTGTCACGCCTGCCGTTCGTGTGCTGCGCGCACATAAAGTCGATTTTTTGCCTCATCTTTATTCTTATGAAGAACACGGCGGAACGGCGGTTTCATCCGATGCGTTGAATGTTCCCGAACATCAGGTGATCAAAACGCTCATTATGGAGGATGAAGACAAAGTCCCGTTAATCGTGTTGATGCACGGAGACAAAGAAGTCTCCACCAAAACACTGGCGCGTTTTCTTCACAAAAAAACCATTCAGCCTTGCGACCCTGCCGTCGCGCAAAAACATTCCGGGTATCAGGTCGGCGGCACAAGCCCGTTGGGTACCAAAAAAACCATGCCCGTCTACATGGAAAAGACGATTGCCGCTCTTCCGATCCTTTATATCAACGGCGGCAAACGCGGTTTTTTGGTTTCATTAACACCCAAAGATTTAATAAGACTTGTGAACCCGATTCTCGTCGAAGCGGCGGTTTGAGCGTCTCCCGTCAGGTTTTAAATAGATAGGGGTGTTATTGTTCAAGAGAACGAAGCCCGCTTTTTGCTAACGCATTGTCCGGATCAATTTGCAAAGCGCGGGTAAAATCCGCGCGAGCGCGGGAGGACTCCCCTTTTTTAAGATAAAGGTAACCACGATTGATATAAGCTAAGTCAAGATTGGGGTTAAACCTTAAGGCTTGAAGGTAATCTGCCATTGCGAGGGAGTCATTGCCGCTTTCAAAATAAATAAGACCGCGATTGTTGTAAGCAAGAGCAAAAGAAGGATCAAGTTCCAGTGCCTTATTGTAGTCAGACATAGCACTTTTGGAATTGCCGGTTTTATAATAGGCAAATCCTCGCTTTAAATAAAAATCCGCATTGATGTACTTCTTAGTGCTAAGTTTTTCCGCCTCGTTGAAGTCATCTATTGCGTGCTTGTAATCCTGTTTTTGGGAATAAATAAACCCCCGATTGATAAAATTATAATTATCTTTAGGATCAAGTTGAATGGCCATGTTGAAATCAAGCATGGCGCGATCGTAATCGCGTTTTAAAAGGTAAGATCGCGCACGATGAGTGTAGGCATTCGCAAGTGTCGGATACATTTTAACCCATTGGTCAAAGTCGGCGATGGCAAGATCGTAGTTGCCTTTTTTTTGATAGGACTTGCCACGATTGATATAAGCTGTCACATCGGTTGGATTGAGTTTCAGCGCTTGATTAAAGTCTGAAATGGCTCGGTCAAAATCATTTTTGTCCTTATAAGCATTTCCTCGATTGATGTACGTGAGTTCGTATTTAGGGTCAAGTTTGAGTGCTTGATTGTAATCTGCAAACGCGCGATCAAAGTCACCCTGCTCATGGTAGTAAAACCCACGACTGTTATATGCCATAACGTACTTTGGGTCGAGTTTGATTGCCTGATTGTAATCAGCGATTGTTTGCTCTTTATTTCCTTGTCTGGAATGTGCGTTGCCTCGGTTGTTATAAGCCTTCTCATAGTTAGGATTCAACTTGATGGATGTGTCAAAATCCGCAATAGCCAATTTATTGAGACCTAATCGCGCATAAGTCAATCCTCTCTTGTAAAACGCCATTGCGTGAGAAGGATTGAGTTCGATGGCTTTTGTGAAATCGATTAACGCGTCCTCATAACAACGATACTCGTAATATGCGCTCCCGCGATCATAATATTCAGACGCATTTTTGGGATTCCGCAAAACCTCCAAACTTGGTGCAGAAGGATTTTGATCAACTTTGCCTATAACATTATGTGAAACGAGGGCGGCAAGAATGATTGCGATCAATTTGAAGAGGATGGATTTTCTCATACGAAGACCTTGACTCAACTAGGCGTTTTCCACCAACCCGTGATGCCTTAAAAAAGCCTCTTGGTTTGGAGCTCGTCCGCAAAACGCGATAAAAGATTCCAACGCGGGACGCGCGCTGCCTCTGCCTAATAATTCGTCTCTGAATTTTTGTCCCAGCGTATGGCGATAAGTGTCTTGTTTTTCAAAAAAACTATAGACATCGGAGGATAAGACTTCCGCGTGCAAATAACTATAATAGCCCGCTGCGTAACCGCCCGCAAAGATGTGTCCAAAGGTGTTGGCGAAGCGATCATAATCCGCCGTGGGAACCACGGCAATTTCGCGTCGAACGTCCGCCAATACTTTTTCATAATCGACCGGAGCGGGAAGGGTGTGCAACAACATATCAAACAGCGCAAACTCTATCTGGCGCAGCAAAAACAAACCCGATTGAAAGTGACGCGCGCGGGTCATCTTATCGAACAGCTCGCGCGGCAACGGTTTTTTCGTCTCTATGTGTTCGCTCATTGCCTGAAGGGTTTCCCATTCATAACAAAAGTTTTCCATGAATTGGCTGGGCAATTCCACCGCATCCCATTCAAAATTTTCCATGCCCGATACGCCCGGAGTGGCTTCATGAGTCAGTAAGTGATGAAGCCCGTGACCGAACTCGTGAAACAGCGTGGTGACATCATCGTGCCTCAAGGTGGCAGGAAACCCGCCCACCGCGCCTGCAAAATTCATCGTCAAATAAGCAATCGGTCGTTCGGCGTGATCTTGAGATAAACGTCTCAAAGGCAACGCACCCCCCATCCACGCGCCGCCTTGCTTGGTGTCACGAGCGTAAAGATCAAGATAAACGCGACCGATGACTTCATCGGCGGGATCGCGCAATTCAAAATGGCGAACATCCGGGTGCCATGTTTGGGCAGGCGTTTCCACCAGCGTGACGCCGTAGAGCTCACGGGTCAATGAAAACAAGCCCGCCAAAACTTTTTCGATAGGGAAGTATTGTCGAACCTCTTCGTCCGAAAACGCATAGTTTTGTTCTTTTAATTTTTCCGACACAAACGCCAAGTCGTGCGGTAAAAGCTCGGTTAAATTCAGTTGATCACGCGCAAATTCGGTCAAGGCATTGAGATCACGTTGGGCAAACGGTTTTGCGCGCGCCGCGAGATTTTTAAGAAACGCAATCACTTCATCAACGCTTTTGGCCATCTTGGGCACCAGCGACAAAGCGCCATAGTGCGGAAACCCTAAAAGATGCGCCTCTTCTTCGCGCAGATTTAAAAGTTGACGGATGATAGGCGCGTTATCGCGTTCGGGGTTTGCGGCAAGCTCGGAAGCGCGCGTTAAATAAGCGCGGTGCAGGGTTGCGCGCAGTTGGCGATTTTTGGCAAAGCGCATCACCGGTTGATAGCAGGGAAACAATAAGGTTAAACGATAACCTTCTTCGCCGTTTTGGGTTGCGGTTTCACGCGCCTTGGTGATGACATCCAAAGGCAATCCGTCAAGCTCTTCTTTATCGTGAACGAATAACGAAAAGGCTTGCGTGGCGTCCAACACGTGATCGTCAAACGTCGCCGATAGTGTTGCCTGCGCTTCTTGATTGTCTTTAAATCGCGCGCGTTGTTCGGGAGGCAACGCCACCCCGCCTAATCGAAAATCGCGCAAAGTGTGGGCAACGGCGGTTTGTTGCGCCGGCGATAAGGTGTTAAAAAGATCGCTTTCGTGCAATGCGGTATAACGCGCAAACAAACGCTCGTCTTGTTGTAAATCCGTGTGAAACGCCGTCAAAATCGGCAACCCCAGGTTATAGGCGTCGCGCCATTCATGCGTATTGACGACGGCGTTGAAGTGCGAGACCACGTGCCACATCACGTCCAGACGATCCAGCGCGTCGGATATAGGCAGGACAAGATTTTCCCAAGTCGGCGGGTCACGGACATCTATCGCGGATTGGACGACGGCACGGGCTTGACGGATCCGTTCTGCCAGCGCATCGGCAACGTGTTCGGGACGCACTTCGGAAAAAAGTGGCAAGCCTTGCGCCACCAACAAAGGGTTAGAGGATGACAGAGACGATTTCATGTTGTTTGATGACATTTAAATGTTTGTTCTCGCTATTGTAATAAAAGTGGAAGTCTTGAGGCTTTAAGTTAGACGCATGTTACCAAACTCCCTCTCTTTTTTGCCTTTGGGCAGTTTGGCATTTTTCTTGCCACAATAGTTCTGCTCTAATGAGACCTCTGCAAAACACGGGTACGGCGACTGTTTTGCAAAGCTCTTCTCATCATACTGATGACTGGCTGTACCGAGTAAACCAACAATACCAAAGGAATAACAATGACGCGGAATTTTATTGAAACAATGCGCGATGCGGCATTTGTTTTTATTAACGGGGAGATTTTTCAAGCGAGTTATGTGCGGGTTCCCGATGAAACCACCGTTCCCGACGATATTGTTTTAGAGGCAACGCGCGATAACTCCGAGGTGGAATTAACAAGGCTTGACATTGATCAGGCGGTCGCGTTGAACGCGGGGTTCTTCAAATTAAAAAGCGGCATGGTCGTTCGTTTCCTGCCGGCCTCCACATTACACTGATATTGCATTGACCTTGCACGGTTGAAGACCTTTGCAAATGCTTATTGTTTGATCGGAGTTTTGCAAAGGTTGTGATGCCTACTTTTTTCTTATTTCCGCGGCCAATTTATCCAAAACACCGTTGACGAGCTGATGCCCTTCCGTGCCGCCGTAGGTTTTGGCAAGCTCCACGGCTTCATCCAAAATCACCTTGCGCGGCACATCCGGTCGATGCAAAAGCTCCCAAGTCGATAACACCAAAATCGCCAATTCCACCGGTGCTACCGCTTCCGGCGCACAGTTTAAATAAGGGGCGAGTTGTTGTTTGATCGCCTCGGCTTCCAAAGCAACGCCCCGCCATACTTCGGCAAAATAGGCTTGGTCTGCGTATTGGTAGTAGCGCGATTCGGCAATCACGTGCTCGGCAATTTCATCCGGGTTGTGACGGGTTAAAAGAAATTCATACAGGCTTTGCATGACCAACACGCGCGCGCGGCGACGCTCGTAAATATCGAACTTTTTGGTCATTGTTTGTCCAATTGCACGGTGGCGTTGTGTGCCGCGACGGCGGCAGCGACCGCCTCAAAACCTTTTTGATCCATGCGCGCAATCGCCTGTTCGTCGTTCTCGCAGGTCAAAATACCGTTGCCAATGACAATATCAAAATCATGGGTGACGCGCGCCAGACCGGCGGCGGATTCGTTGGAGACGATTTCAAAATGGTAAGTCTCCCCGCGAATGACCGCGCCTAAAGCCACCAAGACATCAAAGTGATCGCTTTGCGCCATTCTTCGTAACGCGATCGGAATTTCCAGCGCGCCGTCCACACGAAGCACCGTCACCTTAAGCGAGCCGGAGTCGTTGGATTCAAGAAAACGCATCGCGCCTTTTAAAAGACCGTCGCTGATGGTTTTGTTAAATTCGGAAACAACAATGCCGATCGACAATTTCGACGTCGAATGATTTCGAGGGATTTCAACAAGTTTCATCTGTTTTTTTATCCTAAAAGTTAAGAAAGAGCCTTGTTGTCGGGAGAAAGAAAGCCGACGACTTCAAGACCAAAGCCCGCCATACTGGGGAGTTTTAAAGGGCGCGACAAAAGCCGCATTTTCTTGACGTTCAAATCGCGCAAAATCTGCGCGCCGATGCCGTAATCGCGCAACGCCAATGAAGGATTGGAAGCCGGTTTTCCGCCAATCGCGCGAGAACGCAGTTCAAGCCCCGATTCTCCGCGATGCAGGAGGATGATCACCCCGGCAGGAGCGTTTTTAATGGCGCGCAACGCGGGGAAAACGCCCCATGAATGCGTGGACGAATGAGGGGGGGCTTCATCCAGAAAGTCTAAAAGGGAAATAGGTTCGTGGACGCGCACCGGCGTTTCTTGTTCCGGGTCGGGCGTGCCGTGAACCAAGGCTAAATTGGTGTCGTCCGATAAGCGGTCACGATACACAAAAAGCGTAAATTCACCGACCGCCGTGCGAACGTTTCGCTGCCCCACGCGCTCTAAAAGAGATTCGGTTTGACTGCGCAAGTGGATCAAATCCGCAATCGCGCCGATTTTAAGCCCGTGCTTTTTCGCGAATATCTCAAGATCGGGCAACCTTGCCATCGTGCCGTCGGGATTTAAAATTTCGCAGATCGCCGTGGCAGGGGTCAGCCCCGCCATGGCCGCCAAATCACAGCCGGCTTCGGTGTGCCCGGCTCTGACCAACACCCCCCCGGCACGCGCCATGCACGGGAAAATATGTCCGGGTTGAACGATGTCGGCGGGTTTGGCGTCCGGCGCCACGGCTTTTTTAATGGTCGTCGCGCGATCCGCGGCAGAGATTCCGGTGGTCACGCCCTCCGCGGCTTCAATCGACATCGTGAAATTGGTGCCGAAAGACGAGCGATTGTTTTGCGACATCAAAGGAAGGTTGAGTTGTTGACACCGCTCTTCCGTGAGCGTCAGACAGACCAACCCCCGCGCGTGGGTCGCCATAAAATTGATGGCGTCCGGCGTGACAAAATCAGCCGCCATCATTAAATCGCCTTCGTTTTCGCGGTTTTCCTCATCCACCAAAACGATCATGCGCCCCGCTTTTAATTCAGCGACGATTTCAGGAATAGTCGAAATTGTCATATGAGCCTTCCAAGCCTTCTTTCTGCCAAACACCGATTGAATTTTCGGAGAAAGCAGGATTTTACTCCAAGTGTTCCATCGCGTTCGTCACAAAGAAAAAGGTAGCCCCGACTTTACTCAAGCAAGCGATCACGCTTTAGAAAACGTGCGGATTTTGTCGGTGCGGTTCATTTTGACTTTAAAAGAAGGATTTGATAAAATCGCCGCCTTTGCGCGTAGCGGTTTTATTGATCCATGAACGGTTTGCCTAAAATTTCCAACAGCCATCGTTTTGCGGCGTCGGGCGAAACGGTTTCGGGGTCTGCGCCTGTCATCGGGTTTGAAAGGCTTTTGGAACGTATCCCCGAAAATGTGGATGTCAACAGTCTTTTGCCGTTATCATGGGCGATACGCGGAACAAAAGACGCGCTGGGGCGACCGGCGCTTGAAATATCGGTTGACGGTGTATTCCCGCTGACATGCCAACGTTGTTTAGGGCGTCTTGATTGGACCATCAAGCAAACGACGACGGTATTGATCGCTTCATCGGAAACGGAATTGGCGGCATTGGATGATGCCTCTGAAATGGAAGTGGTTCTATGCGCCGGCGGCATTGATGCCGCGGCATTGATTGAAGACGAATTATTGCTTGCATTGCCTTTTGCGCCCATGCACGAGGAAATGGATGCTCAATGCGCGATGAACGATTAAGCGCATGGGTTCCGGAAGTCATACGTTTAAGCGGCATTGCCGATTTAATTTAGGAGAGTAAAAATGGCTGTTCAACAAAATAAAAAGTCCCCGTCAAAACGCGGGATGCACCGCGCTCACGATTTTTTAACGACAGCGCAACTTTCGGTTGATCCGGTCTCCGGTGAAACGCATCGTCGTCATCACGTGACGGCGAATGGTTTTTACCGCGGCAAAAAAGTGATCAAAACCAAAAACGAAACCGAAGAATAATTAAGAAAGTGCGGCAAAAAGTATCGGCAAAGTCTGATGCTTTTTTGGTGACGCGGGATGCACTTTGGCGCCCCTAAAACAACCCGCAATCTCTTGCCTCGTCATTGAAGCGCGCAGTTTGCTTTAGCCAACGAAGGCGCAGGATACAAGCCGCCGTCCTACAAAAAAGGATCAGGGTTTTGGTCTTAGTCCTTTTTTGCTGACCTCAACCGGCAAAAAGTAGATTTTCACTTTTTGCCGAATCTTTGTAACCCTGGTCGCATGTTG